>WGBZ01000187.1 GCA_015494035.1 Lysobacterales bacterium
GAAGGCCTGATGAAAACCCGCATGGTGGCCTTTGGCTCGCTGTTGCCTCGTTTGCGTCGTTTGATTCGTACCACCGCCGATGAACTTGGCAAACAGGCACGGCTGGAAGTGGTGGGCGCCGAAGGCGAAATGGACAAAACCGTGCTCGAAGGCATCCAGGCGCCGCTGGAACACATTTTGCGTAATGCACTGGCGCATGGCATTGAGCCACCCGAAGAGCGTACCCGGCAGGGCAAGGACGAAGCCGGCAAGGTGGTGCTGGATGTACAACGAGAGGCCACCGAGGTGGTCATCACGGTCAGTGACGATGGCCGTGGCATCGACCGTGAGAAAGTGCGCCAGATAGCCATCGAAAAGGGCATTATCGAAGCCGATGCCGACATCAGCGAGCAGGAAATCGACCAGCTGATCCTGCATTCGGGCTTTTCCACCGCCGATGCCGTGTCCAAACTTGCCGGTCGTGGCGTGGGCATGGACGTGGTTAACAACGAAGTCAAAAAACTCGGCGGCATGCTCGAAATTGAATCGGAGCCTGGTCAAGGTACCACCTTCCGGATTCGTCTGCCATACACCCTGGCCCTAACCCACGCCATTCTGGTTCAGGTGGGCGAAACCCAGTATGCCTTGCCGGTTTCGGGCGTGGAAGGCGTGGTGCGTATGTCCTGGGATGAATACCAGCGTCGCGTCCAGGACAACGACTTGGATTATGAATACGCCGGAGAAATCTATCGCATCCAGGATTTGAACCAGTTACTGGATTCAGACGCCGAACCTATTATCGAAGACAATCAGGTGCCACTGGTGATGGTGCGCTCTGGTACCGAAGGCATCGCCTTGCGCGTTGACAAGGTGTTGGGCAGTCGTGAAATCGTGGTCAAGACCGTGGGTACCCAGATTGCCAGCGTGCCGGGTATTTATGGTGCAACCATTCTGGGCGACGGTACAGTGGTGCTGATTCTGGATGCCATTCCCCTGGCCCGGCATTGGCAGCAACGGCATCAGTTACGCAGTGTCGAAGAGCTGGCTGATGTGACCGAAGAGGAAATCCGGCGCGTACCCACTATCATGATTGTGGATGATTCCATCACCATGCGTAAAGTTGGCCAGCGGGTGTTGCAACGCAACGGCTTTGAAGTAATCACGGCCAAAGACGGCCTGGATGCCAGCGAACAGCTGGAAGAGGTTCTGCCTGACCTGATGCTGCTGGATATCGAAATGCCGCGCATGGACGGCTATGAACTGGCCGGCCTGATGCAGAAGGATCCGCGTCTGTCACAGGTGCCGATCATCATGATCACATCCAGAACGGGCGAGAAACACCGCCAGAAAGCCATGGAACTGGGCGTCAAGCGTTACCTGGGTAAACCCTACCAGGAATTTGAGCTAATCAAGAACATCAAGGAACTGTTAAATATCGAAGACGATGAATCATGAGCGACAACTGGCGCTGATTCATCTGGGCAAGAAAACGGCCTCGGCCCGTCAGATTCGCGAACAACTGATACTGGCTGGCTTGCAGGTGATAGAAACGGTCATCGAAACGGAATCTGATGCTGTCTCATTTGAACCGGTCTCTGCCGGTGGCGTGGCGATACTGAACCTGGGGGAGCTCGATTTTGATACCTCGGACTGTATCGACCGCATCAATCGGGCTTATGGTGATCAACTGATCATCAATGATGCCCTGATTGTCGACAAGCTGACTGGCTGGGAAAGAAAGCGCTGGCTGAGGCATTTACTGAACAAGATAGACCCGGCGTTCAGTGTGCTGCCCACAGCAAGCGGGGCAGGAAGTGGCAATCAGGCGGTGGAAATTCCCGGGGTCCACTCGGTGTGGGTGCTGGCCGCGTCCATTGGTGGGCCAGAAGCCATCAAGGAATTTCTGGCCGCGTTGCCAGCCAAACTGCCGGTCGTTTTTATCGTGGCACAGCACCTGGGCGGTGATTTTCAGCCCATGCTGCGGGATCAACTGGCCTCATCCACGGCCATGGCGGTGGAAATTCCCTGGCCGGGAATGCCCATCGAGCCAGGAATGGTGCTGTTGGCACCACCGACAGAGAAACTGCAGTGGACGCCGCAGGGGCGAGTGGATTTAAAGCCCATGCAGGTCAACCCGGTGCTGACACCCAGCATTGATGCGGTGTGTGAAACCGCGCTGGCGCATTTCAGGCCGGTCAATATGGCCATATTTTCCGGCATGTCCACCGATGGCGTGGCCGGAGCGCAGCAGATTAAGGCTACCGGTGGAAAGGTCATCGTGCAAAGCCCGGACAGCACGGTCATGGACAGCATTATTCAGGGAGTCAAATCCCGCCTGAGCCCGGATTTTGAGGGCCGACCGGCAGCACTGGCCAAATACGTGGCGCAAGCCTTAACGCAGTAACAACACACAAGAGCAGGACTATGGCAAAAGACATTCGAGGCGTTCTCGTCCCAAGCAAAGACGTCAAGGTACTCTTCCCCAATACCTTGGTGGCAGAAGTGATTTCCTACGAGGAACCAGTCAAGCTGGACAATGTCCCCGATTGGCTGCTGGGCAAGGTGCACTGGCGTGGCTGGAGCATTCCCCTGGTTTCCTATTCTGGCTTGGTGCACGGAAAAAACGAAGAGATCGGCCCCCAGACGCGTATCGCCGTGATCAAGGGCATCAACCAGATTGACGAATTACCTTATATCGCCATTATCAATGACGGGGTACCCCGCCTGCAAACCATCACCCAGGGCGATTTGCAAGCCCATGAAACCCGTGATGAAGACCATCCCGCCATGGCTTTCAGGGTCACGATTCACGATGAACTGGCTGAAATTCCGGACATGGAAGAAATTGAACGCAGCGTCCAGGCTGCCCTGCAGCAAGCCGTACAGGGTGACACGGCTGACGAGGCGGAATCCTGAAAAACCCAAAAACCAAATCAGGCTGACGTCACGATAGCCAATTGAACAGCAAAAAGCCGGCATTTCGCCGGCTTTTTGCTCTTGGTTCCAGAGGCTGTTTCCCTGCGACTCGCTTTCAGCGGGTCAGTCATCGCGGTAGCGTTTGAGCAGGTCACCGTAGGCATCAATGCGCCGGTCACGCAGAAATGGCCAGATTCGGCGCACCTGTTCGCTGCGCTGACCATCGAGCGACACCACCAGAATCTGATCGGCATCACTGGCGGCCTGCCCCAGCCATTCTCCCTGCGGGCCCACGGCAAAACTGTTGCCCCAGAACTGGGTGCCATTGGTGTGGCCGTCGGGCGACGGTTCAAAGCCGTGCCGGTTGCAGCTGAGTAAGGGCAAGCCATTGGCGATGGCATGGCCCCGTTGCACGGTTTGCCAGGCATCGAGCTGACGTTTTTTTTCTTCCGGTTCTTCCTCGGGCTCCCAGCCAATGGCGGTGGGATAAATCAGCACATCAGCCCCGGCCAGCGCCATCAGCCGGGCCGCTTCGGGGAACCACTGATCCCAGCACACCAGCACGCCGAGCCTGCCAACCGAGGTGGGGATGGGTTGAAAGCCCAGGTCCCCTTCGGTGAAATAGAATTTTTCGTAGAAACCCGGATCATCGGGGATATGCATCTTGCGGTAGCGGCCAGCCACCTGGCCATCTCTTTCGAACACCATGGCGGTGTTGTGATAAAGCCCTGGCGCGCGTTTTTCAAACAAGGAAGCCACCAGCACCACTTCAAATTGGCGCGCCAGCTCGCTCATTTTTCTGGCGAGGGTATCAGCATGTTGAGGATCCAGGCTTTCGGCCAGGTCAAACAGGGCGGGGTCTTCGTGCTGGCAAAAATACGCGCTGGCAAACAGTTCCTGCAAAACAACAAGATCGGCTCCGGCCTTTGTGGCCAGCGCAATCTGTTCGGCCACGTGTGCCAGATTGGCTTCCCGGCTGCCCTTGTGGCTGTGCTGGATGAGGGCGGCTTTAATTTTTTTCATGGCTGACCAGGTGCGGTTGAATGTCTTGAAAAACGGTTTCCGGCAGTTGCATGGTGCTGCAATGCAGGCTGCCATTTTGCCAGATGAGGGAACGGCTGGGAACACCGACGACGCGGTACCCGGGAAAGGCCGCTTGCAGCACGGACCTGGCCTGCTCATCCTGTGGACAGTCATATTCCGGCATCACGATTCGCTCATTGCAGATGAGGAAATTGGCGTAGCTGGCAGGCAGGCGGCGGCCGGATTCATCAAAAACCGGTTCCGGCCAGGGCAGGGCGTGCAGGCGGTAGGCCTGGCCGTTGGCTTGCCGAAAGGCCTGAAGCTCTTCGGCCATGGCCTTTAGTTCATTGAACAGCGGGTAGTTCACTTCATCGCAGGCTTGATAGACCAGCTGCTGTGGGCCGGCAAAGCGGGCCAGCATGTCCACGTGGCTGTCGGTGTCATCGCCCTCAATGCCGCCATGATGCAGCCACAGTACACGCTCAACAGCCAGCTCTTTTTTCAGCTGTGCTTCCAGCTCGGGCAAGGGCAGGGGGTGTCTTTTTTGCAGGCACTGCACTGTAGTTAACAGCGTGCCCTGGCCGTCGAAGTCCACCGAGCCGCCTTCCAGTTCAAACGTTCGTGGCGACCAGTGATCGCAGAGCTGCCACTGTTCCAGCAACTGCCGGTTGAGGCGATTGTCCAGCTGTGCGTCAAACTTTCCACCCCAGCCGGTAAAAGGGAAGTCCAGTGCCAGCCAGTGGTGTTTTTCCGTTGCATTGGTTGGCAAGGCGCTGAGAAATACCGAGTCACGCAGCCAGGTGTCGTTGTAGTCGGCGCTTTGCAGATACACCGGACACGCCGTGTCCGCAAACAGCTGGCCAATGGGCTGTGAATCCGCTGTTCCAGGCAGCAGCAGAATAACCGGTATTTCCCGGGCCAGTGTTCTGACCAGTTGCGTGAAGGTGGCCTGGGCCTCTGGTAGCCTGGGCGCCCAGTCGGTGCCCGCGTGCGGCCAGGCCACCAGCACGGCGTCCTGGGGTTCCCATTCGGCGGGAATGCGGTGGGTGCTCATGGGTTCAGCTGGTCTCAGGTGGTCGTGGACGGGTTAATTCAGGTCACGCGGCGGGCCATGCCTAAAACCCGAGTGATGATTCGATCAGAGCTTCCTTAGCGAACCGGCCGTGGCCCTTTTTCCAATGGAGAAACCTTGTTGGCCACGCAGTCGATGACCCACTGGTGCTCAAAATAGCAGGTAAAGCGCGGATAAACCCAGGTGGTGATGGGTGGTTGGCCCACCGGTCCCTTGACCGTTTGTGGTTCGCCATAGCGTTGCCTGACCTGTTCCATGGTGCTGCCACGGCGGGGCATATCCATGGTGCGTTCCTTTTGAACGCGCTCGATCAAAAGCGTGTCAGCCCGGGCCGGCGCCACAGCCAAGGCCGAGGAAAAACCGAGCAGGCAGAGCATAAGGGCAGGGGCAAACCCGGAAAAGCGGGGTGAAATCACTGTTTTTTTCATGCTGATGAACTCCTTTTGTCAACCGGTTAAGGCCCAAAGCCGTTAAAGTCGATAAAGACACGCCGCATTAACAGGCGTATAGTCAATGGGTTACTGGACTGGATTTTAGCCCCGTTTGTGCCGACAAACACCGCGTTTTATCGCAATTTCATCACATTTTACGCGTGTTTTTGGTAAAAACAGGTCATCAGGCTCAGCTTTCCCCTTTTTGTCACACCGCTTTCGGGTTTATCTCATGACTGCTTCTGCACTGGATCGACGCGCATTTTTCTCCCAGGCCTTGTCGCAGGCTGCCCGTCAGTTGCGGGCCTCCGGGCTGACAAAAACCGCCTTCAATGGTGCCAGCCAGCACGCCAAGGCGCTGGTCGAAGGCGTACCGCCACCGGATTTTGAGTCCCTGCTGTTGTCACGGATTTCTTTTGGCATCAGCCAGAACTTGCGCGCGGAACTGGATGAACTGGGCGTGGAGCATTTCATTGAAACCCAGCTCAACTGGGAACTGCGCGACCAGAGCTGGCTGGATGAAGAAGTGCACACTCTGGCGCCGTTAACCACCTGGAGCCTGGGTGAATTGTTCGACGCCAATGAAGAAACCCGCAATGACGTCATCGGCCAGATGGTGCTGGCCACCTGGTACCGTCAGTTCTACAGTCGCAATCAGCTGCATGAGGTTATGGTTGAGTTTTGGAGTAACCACTTCAATGTCAATATTCTGGACGGGCCGGTGCGCTTCTTCAAGGTGATTGAAGACCGCGAAGTGATGCGCCCGCTGGCTCTGAGCAGCTTTCCGCAGTTGTTGCGTGCCGATGCCATGAGCGCGGCCATGATGTATTACCTAGACAATTATTCCAACGTCAAGGACGGCCCCAACGAAAATTACGCGCGGGAATTGCTGGAACTGCACACCCTGGGTGTGGATGGTGGTTACACCGAGGATGACGTCAAGGCCGTGGCCCGTTGTTTTACCGGCTGGAGCATTGGCGAGGCCAATCCCGATGGCTTCCAGTTTTACCCGGAACTGCACGATTTCTCACCCAAGCAGTTCCTTGGCCAGACCATTCATCACCCCGACGATGGTATGGCAGATGGCCTGCAGGTGCTGGATATCCTGGCCAAAAGCCCAGTCACTGCCGGCTTTGTCGCCACCAAACTGGTGCGCCGTTTTTACGGTGACGCCGGTCATGATCTGCTCATTCGGCGTGTGGCCAAAACCTATCTGGATACCGGTGGCAACATCAAGGCCATGCTCAGAACCCTGTTTTTTTCAGCCGAGTTTGCCGACTCGGCCAACCTCAAGTTCAAACGCCCGGTGGAATTTGCCTTTTCGCTCTTGCATCAGTTACAGGCACTCAAAAATGCCAGCAGTCTGGAAGAAAAGGTCGCGCCCTTGTTCGTGATGTTCCGGCACCTGGACCTTTCGGGCCAGATTCCGTTTTTCTGGTCACCACCAACGGGTTACCCCGACGTGGCCGGATACTGGCTGAACCCCGGCAGCTTGCTGCATCGCTGGAACCTGGCCCTGGCCGTTTCCCAGGGGGATGAGCCGTTGGATTTTCTTAATCAGGGCGCCCGCCGAAACCGGCTTAAGGGCATCATGTCGGATTACATCCAGTACCCCCTGGAAGACCTGCTGCAGGGGGCCGTCAGCC
>WGBZ01000188.1 GCA_015494035.1 Lysobacterales bacterium
CTTTTTTTTTTGTCCGCGCGATAAAATTTTCCGGGCCTCTCCTGGCCCTGCCATGATTCGCACGTCCATGCGATGCGGCCCCACTGTGATGGCACCATAGCGGACATGCTGCTCATCGTGATGTAAAAGCTCACCCAGTAATTCTTTTTCTTTTTTCCACCCACTGCGGTAGTGCAATTGAATATCTGCTGCCTGCAACAAGCCGCTATTCCAACGTGAACCACACTGTTCAAGCAGTCGCTCAAAAACGTCGCGTCGCTGGCCATCCAAAGCGGTACCGGTCTCGGCCAGTTGCTCATACCAAAAATGACGGTCAGTTAAACTGCCGTCGCCTTGTTTCAACATGGCGTTGGCCTGTTGCAGCAGGTAGCGGTATTTTTTCCAGATAAGCAAGTGATCGGGTTTCACGTGAAACGTCAGCCAATCCAGAAAACGCCGTTTAGTTTCCGGCGGGGAATCCACGAAGTGATAAGAGCCACTGTGGATGGCCACCACAGGCAACAGCAGCGAAATGGGCGTAATGCCTTTGAGGGTCTTTTCCTGGAGGCGTGCCTTGACAACACCCTGCTTGTCTTTAGACACGCCAAGTCGGTATTGGTTGCCCGCCTGGAGGCTTTCAGCAAAGACCGACAAGGATGTCTGTCCGTGGGTAATCATGTTCTGTATGCCACCGGGGCGAAAGGACTTGCCGCTGGACAAAAAATAGATGGCTTCAAGGAAAGAGGTTTTTCCAATGCCATTGGGCCCGGTCAGGACATTGAGCCCATCAACAGGTTGCCAATCACACTCGTGAAGACTGCGAAAATGACGTGTGCGCAAGCGCTTCAGGTGCATGAACCTTCTCAGCGAGTTTCAGAGTAAACGGAGGCCGCCGGATTAGCTCAAAATTGACTGACTAATCCAGTTCTATCTAAGGAGCTTCTGATTGAATCTGATGCGAGCAGATTGTCGTGAAAAATCGTTCAGTTCAAGGCGCAAACCGCACGCAATAACCAGCTATTGTGAAGGTTTGCAACGCAGAAATGGACGATTTTACGCCGCAAGATGCCGTGTCACGATTCAATCAGAGGCTCCCTAAAGGCGCAAAGGCATAATGATCTGGCGACAGCGATTGTTATCCGGGTCTCTCACCACGCAGCTGCTGGTGGCGTCCTTGAAACTGAACAACACATTTTCACTGTCCAGGCTGTTAATCGCATCCAGCAGGTAATTGACGTTAAACCCGGTACCCAGCTCAGTGATATCGGTTTCCACCGCCAGTTCTTCTTCCGATTCTTCCTGTTCAGGGTTGTATCCGATCAAAACAAGTTTATTAGGAGAAATTTTAAACTTAACGCCCTTGTATTGTTCATTGGACAGGATCGAAGCACGCTGGAACGCAGACCGGGCCTGCTCCTTGTTAACCTGCATGGTGAGATCGATGTCCAGGGGAATCACCAGGTTGTAGTCGGGAAAACGACCATCGATGAGCTTGGAGGTGAAGGCGGTTTGGCCCAGGGTGGCGCTGATATGGTTGCGGCCAATGTTGATCTGGATAAATTCCGGCGCGTCCTTGAGTAGTTTCTGTAACTCCAGCACCCCTTTGCGGGGAATAATGATCTGGTGTTTGACGCTTTCGCTATGCGAAAAGGGCGCCTCAGCCAGGGCCAGTCGATGACCGTCGGTGGCCACTGTGCGAATGGTGTTTTCATCCAGCTCCAGCAGCAGCCCGTTGAGAAAATACCGCACGTCCTGGCTGGCCATGGCAAAAGCGGTTTGCTGTAACAGGCGGATCAGGTCATCAGTCTTTACCTGGAAGCTGTCCACGGCCTGAACCCCTTCAATCAAGGGGTATTCATCAGCGGGCAACGAAGCGAGGCTGAATCGGCTTCTGTTGGCGCTGACGGTAACCTTGGGGCTGTTTTCAGCCTGGGTGATGGAAATCAGCGAACCATCGGGCAACGCCTTGCAAATATCAAACATTTTACGGGCCGGTATGGTGGTTTCACCAGGCTGGTGAACTTCCACCGGCAAGCCACTGCGCATTTCCACTTCCAGGTCGCTACCGGTCACGGTCAGGTGGTCGTTTTCGGCTTTAAAGCAAAAGTTTCCCAGAATGGGCAGTGTCTGTTTCTTTTCGATCACCCCGATGGTTTGTCCCAGGGCGTGGAGTAAGGTTTCTCGCTGTGCTGTTATTTTCATTATCTTTATAAAAACCAGTAGTTATAGGCTTGGAACAAGTCCGTGGATAAGCGCTTAAGTGATTGATTTTAAGGCAAAAGAAGCGCCGAGTGCAAAAGGATTAAGCTGTGGATAAGCTGTGTTTAAGTTTAGCGGCTGTTTTTATCCCCGACTTATCCACAGCTTGCCCACAGGTATTGAGCCATGTTGTTCATCTAGGGAAGCTCTGGTCGAATCGTGACACGGCGCCTTGCGGCGTAAAAGCGCCCATTTCTGCGTTGCAAACCTTCACAATAGCTTGTGTTATTGCGTGCGGCTTGCGCCTTGAACTGAACGATTTTTCACGACAATCTGCTCGCGCCAAATTCAATCAGAGCTTCCCTAGTGACAATACAAGGCTTATTCCGTGAGCAGATTGATGAGTTTTTGCCTGTCTTCGGCGAAATCGGGTTCCTCGTTAAACAACTGTTGCATTTTGCGGCAGGCATGCAGCACCGTGGTGTGATCGCGGCCGCCGAAGGCCTCGCCAATTTCCGGCAGGCTTTTGTCCGTGAGTTCCTTGGCCAGGTACATGGCCAACTGGCGGGGCCGTGCAATGGAGCGGGTGCGTTTTTTGGAAAGCAGGTCAGAAAGACGAATGCCGTAGTAATTGGCCGTGGCTTTCTGAATGTTTTCAATGGTGACCTGACGGTGGTGAATGGTGAATAGTTCACGCAGTGTCTGCTTGGTAAATTCAATGTCGATGGTGGCGCCGGTAAAGCGTGCATTGGCCCAAAGGGTGTTGAGCGCGCCTTCCAGCTCGCGAATATTGGAGCGCAATTTTTTGGCAATGTAAAAAGCCACCTGGTCGGAAATGTTGATGCCCTGCTGGCGTGCCTTCTGTAACAGGATGGCCACTCGGGTTTCGAAATCCGGCGGGTCAATGGCCACGCTCAGGCCCCAGCCCAGCCGGGATTTAAGGCGGTTCTTCAAGCCATTGACCTCTTTCGGGTAGCGGTCACAGGTGATGATGACCCGTTGCTTGAGTTCAAGCAGGGAGTTAAAGGTGTGAAAGAACTCTTCCTGGGTGCGCTCCTTGCCGGCAAAAAACTGGATGTCGTCAATCAACAGGGCATCCACGGAACGAAACTGCTCCTTCAACTGGTCCATTTCCTGATTTTTAATGGCACGAATGGTGGCGTTTACAAACTGTTCGGAATGCGTGTAGTAAACAATGGCGTTGGGCTGCAGTTCCAGAATGCGGTTGCCAATGGCGTGCAGCAGGTGGGTTTTGCCCAGCCCGGTGGATCCATACAGCAGCAAGGGATTGTATTCCACCTGGGGTTCTTCGGCGATCTGCAGGGCTGAATGCTTGGCAATGGTGTTGGACTGACCTTCAACAAAGTTATCAAAGGTAAAGCGTGGGTCGATGTTGGATTGCAAGCGCGCCTGCGGGCGTTCCGGCAAGGCACTGGGCCGTTTGCGTTTTGGCAGGCTGCCATCGGCACTCAAATGCAGCGTGACCTCACAGGGTTGCTGGCGGATTTCATTGCAGGCGGCGCGAATCAGGGGCAGGTAATTATCACGCACCCGCTGTGCCACGATTTCGTTGGGCGCAAAAAGATCCAGCCCGTTGTCTGTTTCCGTGAAACGCAGGGGTTTGAGAAAAAGGGCGATATCACTGCTGTCGATTTCCACCTGAAGGCGATTGACGCATTTATCCCAAAGGGTTGGTTGTTCCTTGTTGCTGGTGTCTGTTTTGGCATTCATAGTGTTTTTTCTTGCGGTGTTTGAAGGTCCGTTCCAACACGTGTGACCCATGGAGGCAGATTTTTCGAAGTGGCGGCTAAACCAGCTTGTGTCATTCAGGCGAATTTCAGGCGGCAAGGTTCAGGACAGAGAAGAGAAAACCGGCCGGCCAACGCGGCCTCAAAAACCGCTTTGCCCTTGAAAATACACGCAAAAACGGGTATGCTTCACCACCTTTTGAGGAAGTGCTGTGCCTGCCATCTGGCCCGTTCTGATGTTTCGGGCAAGAAAACCAGCGGCCCGGCGGTTCCTTTTTTTGTTGTAAGCAGCCCTTACCACAGCGAATTCAGACGGAAAGAATACCATGAAAAGAACTTATCAACCCAGCAAAATCAAGCGCGCCAGAACTCACGGTTTTCGTGCCCGCATGAAAACCGCCGGCGGCCGTGCCGTGATTAATGCACGCCGTGCCAAAGGCCGTAAAAGACTGACTGTTTCCGGTTAAATCCAGCCAGTAACCGAAACCACACAAGGCAGCCGGCGGGAACAAACCAACCCGGTGGCTGCTTTGTTTTCATCCTGGCCGGGAAAAACCGGTGCCCTGTTCTTTCGCAACACCGGCCACAACGTTCGATGACCCCCACCGGAAAAAACACGTCACAGCCAAGTCCTGAACCAACGCCTGTAGGCGCGACGTTCCCCAAGACTGCCCGCTTGCTGGATAAAAAACAGTTTGACCAGGTTTTTTCTCAAGCCCTGAAAGTCTCCGACAGGCATTTCCTGATTCTGATGCACCAGCGAGCCAAGACTCCCGGCGAAAAAATCGCCGTGCCACGCCTGGGGCTGATTGTCTCCAAAAAAGTGGACAAACGGGCCGTGGGGCGAAATCGGATCAAACGCCAGGTACGGGAAAGTTTTCGCCAGCAACAGCAGCTGCCTGGGTGTGATTTCGTCGTGATCGGCCGGCCGGCAGCCAGCCAGGCGACCAATACCGAATTGCGCCAGAGCCTCGATCGCTTGTGGCAACAGGCCGGTCTCAAATTCAACCAACGCAGAAATTCATCATGAATAACACCCGCCCTCTTCTTTTTGCCGCCCTGTTTTTTCTCGGCTTTGCCCTGTACCAGAACTGGCAACAGGATTATGGCAGCCAGCCGACAGCAGGCAGTGACAGCTCACAAGCCGCTGAGAAAACAACCTCAGCCAGCGAAAGTGTGCCATCAATGGATGAGGCACCGCAGGCCAAAACCGGACAGCAAAAGGAAGAAAAACCGGAAAAGTCCCCACTGTTGGCAGACGGAGAAAAAACGCCAGAAACTTCTCGTGGCAGGCTGGTGGAAATCAATAACGGCGTATTGAAACTGAAAATTGACACGCAGGGCGCGGGCATCAAATACGCTGAATTGCTGGACTACCCGGTGGAAAAAGGCGCCGACACCAACGTGGTGTTGATGAATGATGTGAAAGGCGATCGCTATTACGCCCAAAGTGGCCTGGTGTCCAATGCACCGGCCCCTGATCACCGGCAGGTATTTGAAACCCCCCATGAGAGCGTGGATGCCACCGGCACAGCCGTCGATATTCCTTTTAGCTGGGAAAAAGACGGGGTCAAAGTCACCAAAACCTATCACGTTGAGCCCAATTCTTACGTGATCTCCGTCAAACAGACGGTGGAAAACCAGAGCGGCCAGCCCTGGACGGGATACGCATATCAACAATTGCAGCGCAATAACCCCTGGGAAGGCAAGAAAAGCGGCTTTACTGACCCCGGCCGCATGTCGCTGAAAGGCGCGTCTTTTTACGACCAGGAAGAAGGCTACACCAAAGTGCCTTTCAAAGACATGAAGGAAAACGCCGAAGAGGGTGAGCCGCCGGTGGAAGCCACCGTCAATAAGGGCTGGATTGCCATGGTGCAACACTATTTCCTGTCGTCTATTATCGACGACAAGGAACCATTGAAAGTGCAAACGCGTTACCTGCCGGATTCACCAACCCCTTATCTGATCCGCTTCCTGACCCCGACCCGCACCGTGCAACCTGGCCAACGCCAGGATTTTGAAGCCACATTGTTTGTGGGGCCAAAACTGCAGAAAGTATTGCCCACGGTGGCCGAAGGCCTGGAACTGACCGTGGACTACGGGATTTTCACCGTGATTGCCAAGCCGCTGTTTTCGGTCTTGTCCTTCATTTATTCCTTTGTGCTCAACTGGGGCTGGTCAATCGTCATTCTGACCATTCTGATCAAGCTGGCCTTTTTCAAACTGACCGAATCCCAGTACAAATCCATGGCCCGCATGCGCAAGCTGCAGCCACGCATTCAAACCCTGAAAGAGCGCCACAAGGGCAATCGTCAGCGTTTCAACGAAGAAATGATGAAGCTGTACCAGAAAGAAAATGTCAATCCGCTGGGCGGCTGTCTGCCCATGTTGGTGCAGATCCCGGTCTTTATTGCCCTGTACTGGGTTCTGCTGGAAAGTGTGGAACTGCGTCAGGCGCCGTTTATCCTGTGGTTGCAGGATCTGTCCAGCCCCGATCCCTATTATATTCTGCCGGCCATCAATGCCGCGGCCATGTACATGACACAGCGCCTCTCACCCACGCCCGGCATGGACCCTGTGCAACAGAAAGTGATGAAGTTCATGCCACTGGGCTTCTCCATCATGTTTGCCTTCTTCCAGTCTGGCCTGGTGCTTTACTGGGCGGTCAACAGCAGCTTGTCGCTGTTGCAGCAATGGGTGATCACCAAGCGCATTGAAAAACAGGCCAACTGAATCCACTGAGCCTGAACGCCCGGCGCAATCACCCAATATGAACGACACCACAGACACCATCGCCGCCATCGCCACCGCGCCAGGGGTGGGCGGCGTGGGTATTGTGCGCGTGTCCGGGCCGCAGGCCGCGCAAATAGCCAGGGCCATTACCGGCACGGTGCCGCCGCCCCGGCAGGCGATCTTCAGGCCGTTTCGCTGGCCAGCAGCCACGCAATCCGAAGA
>WGBZ01000189.1 GCA_015494035.1 Lysobacterales bacterium
GGAGCGCGTGATGGCCTGCCGAATCCACCAGGTGGCGTAGGTGGAGAACTTGTAACCGCGGCGGTATTCAAACTTGTCCACCGCTTTCATCAGGCCCACGTTGCCTTCCTGAATCAGGTCCAGAAACTGCAGGCCACGGTTGGTGTATTTCTTGGCAATGGAGATCACCAGGCGCAGGTTGGCCTCGATCATTTCCTTTTTGGCGCGGCGTGTCTTGGCTTCGTTAACGGTGACGTTGCGGTTGATTTCCTTGATTTTGCTGATGGGCAGCATGTAGCGCTGTTCCAGTTTTTTCAGCTCCTTTTGCAGGTCGATGATTTCATCGCGATACACCGCCAGCAAGGTGGCACGGGAATCGTCTTGCTCGATGAATTTTTCGATCCAGTCAATATCGGCCTCGGCACCCACAAAGGATTTAATGAATTGCTGGCGTGGTACGCCGCAATGTTCCACCACGATGTTCATGATGCGACGTTCAATGTGGCGAATGTTTTCCTGCGCCACTTTCAGCTGCATGATGAGTTTCTGGTGCAAATTGGGGTGAAACTTGAACTCGATGAGTTCGTCGCGCATTTGCTCCAGCAGTTTCTGCCCGGTTTTGTGACCGATGCCCTGGGTTTCCACGTTCTTGAGGAATTTTTTCCAGAGTTTTTCAATTTTCTTCATGCGCTTGACCACGTCCTTGGGATCAAACTTTTCCTCTGGCACCTCTTCTTCGTCGTCGTCTTTTTTGTCGCCGGGCTTTTTCACCTTGGGGATGATGACTTCCGCGTACGGGTTGTAAATGTCCAGCACGAAATCATCCAGCTTGATCTCTTCGTTCTGCCAGGCGTCGAATTCTTCCAGCACCGTTTCAATGGTTTTTGGGAACACACACACCGAGGCGTACACCTGCTGTGTGCCGGATTCTATGCGCTTGGCGATGGCGATTTCCACATCGCGGCTCAACAGGTTGACCGAGCCCATTTCGCGCATGTACATGCGCACCGGGTCAGTGGTGCGACCGATGTTGGGGTCCACCGCCGACAGTACCGCGGCGGCTTCTTCAGCGGCGGTTTCGTCGTCGTTTTTTGCGGTTCCATCGTTCAGGATCAGCGTGTCGGCATCCGGCGCCTCGTCATACACGGTGATGCCCATGTCGTTTATCATGTTGATCACTTCTTCAACGGCGTCGGTTTCCACCACGCTGTCGGGCAAATGGTCGTTGATTTCCGCATAGGTCAAGTAGCCTTGCTCCTTGCCTTTGAAAATCAGGTCTTTCATGAGAGATCGTTCTTTTTCCATCGGGTCTGGCACCTGTTGTGTCTTAAGGTTGGTGGTTCACTCTTAGACAGTCAAATAATTGTTAAGGTTGCGTTCTTTGCACGCGTGAGGCCAATAATTGCAACAATTCCTGTTGTTCTTCGGCGTTCAGGCCGGTTTGTGCCTGTTTCCTGCGTAAACCCTCGATTTTATTACGGTTTACGGCCTGTTGCAAATACACAGCCATATCCCGCAACTCCTTGCTGGCCTGCTCGGCCGTCAGCATCAAATCGGTCGCCGCCAGGCGGTTGAGGTGCGGGTATTCGCTGCGCCCGCGCCAGTTTTCCAGCAGCGCCGCGGTATTAATCTGTGGGTTGGCACGAATGGTTTCAAGCAACTCCTGCAGAATCGCCGCGCCTTTGTGGCCACAGCCGCTCACACTGGCCGGCCACGGTGCTTCCAGTGCCGCCGGTGGGTTCTGAAGCACCAGCGCAATGGCCTTTTTGACCGGGCTCCAGTCTCCGCTGACCAGGGCCGCCTCGGCGCGATCATCAGCTGACGGAGTTTCCTCGCGCCTGAATGCCGATTGGCGTCCGGGCGTCGAGGCCTCCCAGTCAATTTCGGTATGGGTTAGTTGCTCGATGTGCTGCGACACCAGGGTGCGGAACTGACCCTTGGGCAACTGACGTATGTAGGGCCTGGCCCGTTCGATGAAGCGCGCGCGGTCGTCCAGTTTGTCCAGATCAAGGTCTTTCTGCAATCCTTTGAGCAATACATCGGACAGGTTGCTGGCTGTATCCAGCAACTGCCGGAAAGCCGCTTCGCCATGGCCTCTGACAAAGCTGTCCGGGTCTTCACCCTGGGGCAGAAAGACAAACTTGAGCGACTTGTCGTCCCGGTAATGAGGCAGGGCCGATTCCAGCGCTTTCCAGGCCGCGGCGCGACCAGCCTTGTCGCCATCAAAACAGAACACCACGTTATCAAAATAGCGCGTCAATACGGTGACGTGTTCAGGCGTGGTGGCCGTGCCCAAGGTCGCCACGGCATTGGCAAATCCGTGCTGGTGCAGGACGACCACGTCCATATAGCCTTCCACCACCAGCACCGTTTTGCTGTCGCTGTGCTTGCGCGCCAGGTGCAGGCCATACAGTTCGCGTCCCTTGTGAAACAGGGGCGTTTCGGGCGAATTGAGGTATTTGGGCATTTGGTCATCACCCAAAGCCCGACCGCCAAAAGCAATGACCCGGCCGCGCCGGTCGTGAATCGGAAACAGGATGCGGCGGCGGAATTTGTCGTACACCTTGCCACTGTCGTTCTGGGTGATGAGCCCGGCGCGCATCAACAGGGGGTGCTCGGCGGGTGAAAACGACCGCAACACGTAATCCCAGGCATCCGGTGCTGAGCCGATCTGGAATGTCTGAATGGTCTGCGCATTCAGGCCGCGCTGTTGCAAGTAAGCCTGAGCTTCGGCGTTGCTGGCAAGATTATTCTGAAACAGCCGCCGCGCCTTGTCGGTGATGGCATAAAGGTTGGCGTGATTGTCCCTCGGCCCGCGCCCTCCCTGGCGTGGCACGTCTACACCGGCCAGTTGCGCCAGCGATTCCACCGCATCAAGGAAGTCCAGGCCTTCGTACTCCATCAGGAAGCCGATGGCAGTACCGTGTTTGCCGCAGCCAAAACAATGGTAGAACTGCTTGGTGGGACTGACCGTGAACGAAGGCGTGTTCTCGGCATGAAAAGGGCACAAGGCCTGGTAATCGCGACCGGCTTTTTTCAGGTTCACGCGCGGCGAAATCACGTCAACAATATCGACGCGTTCAAGCAACTCGTTAATGAATTCATTGGGAATGCGCGAGGCCAAGGGGCGTCTCCAGCTGGGCCGATGACCTATTCTACAAAAAAAGTCTGGGCGCGAAAGGTGGACAAGAAAAAACAGGCTCAAGACCCTGTCTCAAGCCTGTTTGTCCGGAGTGTTTTCTATTAGGGAAGCTCTGATTGAATCTGGCGCAAACAGATTGTCGTGTAAAATTGTTCAGTTCAAGGCGCAAGCCGCACGCAATAGCCAGCTATTGTGAAGGTTTGTAACGCAGAAATGGACGATTTTACGCCACAAGATGCCGTGTCACGATTCGATCAGAGTTTCCTTCGGCTTCAGCCCAGCAAGGCGCGGATTTTGGCGCTGGCGGCCGACATGTCGGCACGACCGGCGATTTTGGGCCGCAGGGCGTTCATGACCTTGCCCATGTCTGCCATGCTGCTGGCGCCGGTTTCATGCACTGTGGCCTGAATCACCGCGTCCAGTTCGGCTTCGCTCAACGGTTCGGGCAGGTAGCCTTCCAGCACCGAAATTTCGTAGCGTTCCTGTTCGGCCAGTTCATCGCGCCCGGCCTGCTGATACTGCTCGGCCGAATCCTTGCGCTGTTTGATCATTTTGGTGATGATGGCAGTAATGTCTGCATCACTCAAGGTCACGCGATCATCCACTTCTTTTTGCTTGATGGCCGCACTGAGCAGCCGCAAGGTGCCCAGGCGCTGCTTGTCGCGGGCCTTCATGGCGTCCTTGATGTCCTGGACTATCTGCTCTTTCAGTGACATGCCGTGATCCTCAAACTGCCTCTGCCAACAGCAAACCGGTGGTTGCTGTCGTGAAGGAGTTCTCTGTGCGGGTAAAATCTTAGTAAGGTTTGCTGCGAATGGTCTCGCGGGAAACGCGGCGCAGGTGGCGTTTAACGGCCGCAGCGCGCTTGCGCTTTCTTTCCTGTGTGGGCTTTTCGTAGAATTGACGCTTGCGTGACTCGGCCAGAATACCAGCTTTTTCGCAGGCGCGTTTGAAACGACGCAGCGCCAGGTCAAAGGGTTCGTTGTCCCTCAGTTTTACGTTAGGCATATTCTCATCTTCTCCAGACAATGGTTTGCAAAGGGGCGTTATTTTAACGGCTGGGGGCGCCAAATGCAAAGCCAATCGCCCTGTTTTCCGGTAAAATCGCCGCCTGATGTCCTTTTCTGCCCTGACCGGAATTTGTCATGAGCCTTGCCGAAAACAACGACACCTTGACCGAGCGTTATCACAATGTCGTGCAGCGCATTCACCGCGCCGCACTGAAGGCAGGCCGTGACCCGGCCGGAATCGAGCTGCTGGCGGTGAGCAAAAAACACCCGCTGGAAAAAATAGCCGCCTTGCAGGCGCTGGGGCAGCAGGCTTTTGGCGAAAGCTATGCCCAGGAAGGCGTGGAGAAAATCCGGAAGTGGCAACAGCAACACCCTGAAACCAAACTGGTCTGGCATTTTATTGGCCCTTTGCAAAGCAACAAGACGCGGCCGGTGGCGGAACATTTTGACTGGGTGCAATCATTGGATTCAGCCAAACTGCTGCAGCGGCTGAACCGGCAACGCCCGGAATTTCTACCGCCATTAAACATCTGTTTGCAATTCCAGCCAGTGCCCGAACCCGGCAAACGAGGCGTGGCATGGCCCGCGCTGGCTCAGCTGGCTGAAGTAGCCGCCGGATTACCGCGCCTGCGCTTGCGTGGGGTAATGAGCATTCCGCCCAGAACCAGCGACCCACAGGAACAGCGGGCGCTGTTCGAGCAGGTTCGGGCCGCCTATGAAAACCTGCGCCAGGACTACCCGCTGGATACCCTTTCCATGGGCATGTCCGGCGATCTGGAAGCGGCCGTTGCCACCGGCAGCACCATGCTGCGGCTGGGCAGCGCGTTGTTTGGCCCCAGGCCAGACTGAAGGAAGCGCTGATCGAATCGGGAACTTACTGGGTAAAGAACTCCTTGCTGAACTTGATGTCGATGGGGCGCTCTTCGCCTTTGGGCTTCACCTGGATGTGGAAATTGACCTGTTCACGGTTGCTGACCTTAAACGTGGTCAGGTAATAAATGGCCGTGTCATCGGGTGTTTCGCCGGCTTCGGTGACTTTGCGTGGGGTAACGTCTTTCTCCTGACCATAGGCGTTGCGGATGCGCATGTGAATGTCCGCCTCCACGGCCTTCGGTTTCTCGCCACTGACATCCAACACCGAAACATTCAGTACCGCCTTGTTTTTCGATCGCCCGATCTGGTAGGCCTTGGCCACTTCCGGTGTCAGGAAGGTAGAAAGAAAAGCGTTGTAATGGACTTCATACTTGCCGGTTTTGACCGACTGTTCAGCCACCACCGGTGTGGCCAGGAACAACAACGCCAGCAACAGACTCAACAGGGGGATAAAACGTTTCATGGGGCACCTCCGAAAATGCATGTGAACTCTGCCTAAGGAGACTCTGCAGAGTCTTCTTAAAAGACCACTATAGCACGCTTTTTATCCCACAAAAAACCCCGGCCAGGTGTCCTGAGCCGGGGCTATTCTGGTGCCGCCTTGGCAGGTCAGGCTGAATCAGCGCATCTGTTTTTTAATAGCCTCACCTAACAATGTCGGCGAACGCACGGTGGTAACGCCGGCGGCTTCCAGCGCGGCGTATTTGGCCTCGGCAGTGCCCTTGCCGCCGGCAACGATGGCACCGGCATGGCCCATGCGCTTGCCCGGGGGGGCGGTCACGCCGGCAATGTAGGCCACCACCGGCTTGGTGACGTGATGCTTGATGTATTCGGCGCCATCCTCTTCTTCTCCGCCGCCGATCTCACCCACCATGATGATGCCCTCGGTCTGCGGGTCATTCTGGAACAGCTCCAGCGCCTCGACAAAGTTCATGCCGTGAATCGGGTCGCCACCAATGCCGATGCATGTGCTTTGGCCCAGACCGGCTTTGGTGGTCTGGTGCACGGCTTCGTAGGTCAGGGTACCGGAACGCGACACGATGCCGATTTTTCCGGGTTGATGAATGGCACCGGGCATGATGCCGATCTTGCATTCACCGGGCGTGATGATGCCGGGGCAATTGGGGCCAATCAGGGTCACTTCCGGGTGCTGGTCGAGCACCGTGCGCACCCGCATCATGTCATTGACGGGAATGCCTTCGGTAATGGCCACAATGACCTTGATGCCGGCATCCACGGCTTCCAGGATGGCATCAGCCGCAAACGGCGGTGGCACAAAAATCATGCTGGCATCGGCGCCAGTGGCTTCCACGGCTTGTGCCACGGTGTCGAAGACGGGCCGGTCCAGGTGCGTCTGGCCGCCTTTGCCCGGTGTCACGCCACCGACCAGATTGGTGCCATATTCGATGGCTTGCTGGGAGTGAAAAGTGCCTTGGGAGCCGGTAAAGCCCTGGCAGATAACCTTGGTGTCTTTATTGACTAAAACGCTCATGCTTGTTTCTCCTTGGCGGCAGCCACCGCTTTGGTGGCGGCATCGTCCAGATCGTCAGCCGGAATAATCGCCAGGCCGCTTTCGGCCAGCAGTTGCTTGCCCTTTTCCACATTGGTGCCTTCAAGACGCACAATCACCGGTACGTCTATGCCCACTTCCTTGAC
>WGBZ01000190.1 GCA_015494035.1 Lysobacterales bacterium
ATTACCGCGTACTCAATCCCGATGGCCTGCGCTACGAAGACGAATTTGTCAAACACAAGATTCTTGACGCCATAGGCGACATTTACCAGTTGGGACACCCTGTCATTGGGGCTTTCTATGGTTACAAATCCGGTCACGCGCTCAACAACCAGCTGGTTCGTGCGCTGAAGTCACAACCCGATGCGTATGAAGTGGTGACTTTTGAAAGCGAAGCCCAGGCTCAAGGAGTGCTGGTCCCTGCCTTGGCGTAAGGTTTTTTCACCTCAATTTCTGGCTACCTGTCGGGACTCGCCTGGTCATAAACCTTCTTTTTGAATAATTACGGTGGTTTTTTCTGCCACTTCCGGCTCTTTCCTTTTTTCGCTGCATAAAAAAAGCCACTTCATTTGCATGAAGTGGCTTTTTACCCCCCTGGGTATCCTTCTGATATGACTCACTAACACATCAGAAGAAATCTCAATCCCTTGTTAAGACGTATACTACTCACCCGCGCTACTTAAAGAAATCCGCACAAGTACTCATTTTGACTGAGTACAAGTACTCATTCCCGGTTTTTCTGACCCTGGCGGTTAAAACGCCTGTTCCTCTCTGGCTATCCGCCAAAGCGGATGACGCAGGCTTTGGGGTGATTTTGTGGGATGAGGATGCTATGGTAACGGCACATCCAATGAGGGGTTATTGCCGGTGTCATCGAGCCAGAACAAACGGTCACAAGGTGTTGTTTGCAGGACAACTGACCCCGTTTTTTTTCTGTTAGTGACCTTTTTTCTTTTTGTTACCCCCGCAGCGCATGCCAGCCATGAATACACACAGCGCATGCAATCGGCCGATGCATCACGCACGCCCCCTGAGCTAAGCACACAAGAGGCCTTTTCCTTCTCCCGTGACCTGTTTTGGCGTAACCCGCCCCAAGTGACCGGTATCCTTAAATCCGACCAGCAACGTTGGTACCGGTTGCGGTTGGAAGCAAGCTCGGCAGAGGACAGGGTGCTGGAAATCCCTCATCCCATCCTGGGGGTGGTGGACGCCTGGGTTCGCGACAGTCAGGGACGCAGCATGCATGATCGCGCTGGAATGCGCGTTCCCTACTCCCAGCGTAAACAACCCGCCAGCACACTGGCTTTTCTTGTTCCTGCCAATTTCAAGCCGCCCCTGGATGTGCTGATCCGGGTGGATAATCAGGGGCCGTATGAATTTTCGGCCTTTGTGCGGCCGGTGGACGAATGGCTGCAACACGAACAATGGCTAAGCTTGTTTTCCGGGGTGTTTTATGGCGCCATTCTGGTCCTGCTTTTTTACAACCTGTTTCTGGCCTGGGGCCTGAAAGACCTGAGTTACTTGCTGTACGTGCTGTTTCTGGGTAGCCTGTTGCTGTCCATGACCATGCAGTCCGGGTTTGGCAAACAGTTCCTGTGGCCGGATAACACCGGCATTGAAGCCCAATACCTTGTTCTGGTTACGGCCATAAGTACCGCCACTGGGTTGAGTTTCCTTAATGTATTCCTGAATGTTCGCCGTTTATCGCGACCCTTGTGGCTGGTTTCCTGGGTCATTGTGGTGGCAGCCTTGGGTCTGGCACTGGTTTATTCCCTTGGCTACCATCCGCCCTGGCTGATCACTGCGGTTTATTTCAATATGCTGATATCGCTGATCTATTACATGTCGGTGCCGGTGCTGGCTTATTTACGCGGAATTCGTTACGCGCGTTTTGCGGTGCTGGCCTTGTGGGTCTATCCCGTTTCGACGGTCTTGTATTTCTGGCAGTTGGCCAAAGGCGAATACTGGTTGCACCCACCACATACGATCATGGCCCTGGGCATGCTGGCAGAGGGTATTCTGCTGTCGCTGGCCTTAACCGATAAAATCAACCTGTTGCGCCAGGAAAAAAAGAAAATTGAGCACCAGGCTGCCCAAACCCGAAAGGAGTTTGCGCGCGGACTCATCAGTGCCCAGGAAAATGAACGGGAAAAGTTCGCCTCGGTCTTGCACGATTCCATTGGCCATGATCTATTGATCCTCAAGCACGGGCTGGAAAACCTGGCAAGCTGGGGCGAAAAGGCTCAGCTGACCAATCGTCACGTGCTGGAAAAATTGCAGGAGCAATGTGAGAACGCGCTGATGGATGTGCGGCGGCTCTCACATCAAATGCACCCTCATGTGCTGAAACGCCTGGGCCTGACAGCAGCTATTGAAACCATGCTGGAAAATGCCGCCAATGCGGCCGGGCTTGACTGGGCGGCTGATCTGGATGAAGTGGATGACAAACTGAATACTGAGCAGGCCAGTACCATCTACCGTGTTATTCAGGAAGCCCTGAATAACATCCTGAAGCATTCCCGGGCCAGAGAAGTATTGATCAGCATGCATGATCGCGGCCCCCAGGTAGTGGTCAGCATCAAGGACGATGGTACGGGTGAAATTCCCACCCGGCAGACAATGCCTGCCTCTGCTGCCAAAGGCTTGGGGATCGATAATATGCAAGGACGCATTGAGCTGCTTTCTGGCTGGTTTCGGCTGATTCGCAAGCCCGGCCAGGGAACCGAAGTACGCTTTGGCCTGCCCTATGGCTGACCACTTGGCTAACCACCCAGATTCGATTAGAGCTGCCCCAGGTTGGCGGCCTGACTGTTTAACCCACAGGTATGAACGATGGACACTTTTACTGAATCAAACCCGGCCCGCGTATTGATTGCGGATGACCACCCCATTTTTCGGCAAGGGCTGCGACTGGTAATAGAAAAAAATCCGGTGGTTGAAGTGGTGGCTGAAGCCGAAAATGGTGAATCGGCGTTGGTGCAAATTCGTTACCTGAAGCCGGACCTGGTTTTTCTGGACATTGCCATGCCGGATCAGGACGGCCTTTCGGTGCTGGAACTTTTGCGGGCCGAAAACAACCCGATCCGGGTCATTATGATGACCTCTTACCACGAACAGGCTTACCTGAACCGTTCCATGGATCTGGATGTCAGCGGCTACCTGCTCAAGGACAATTCCCGCGATGACATTAATCAGTGCCTGGAACAGGTTTTGCAGGGAGGCACCTACATCAGCCCGTCTTTTTCGCAGGGCAACCTATGTATTCCTCGTGACCTGTCCGGTTTCGATCAGCTGGACGAGCTGCTGACAGAAAAGGAACTGCAGGTACTGGCACTGGTGGCGCGTTTCATGACCAGCAAGGAAATAGCACGCAAACTCAATATCTCCTACCGTACGGTACAAAACCACCGCGCGCACATTGCCCAGAAACTGGGCCTGCGGGGCATTCATCAACTGTCGCGTTTTGCCCGTAAAAACTTGGAAACCTTGCGTCAGTTTGACGCCGATGAGTCTGAAACGCCTGAGTAAACCGGTTTTTTGAGTCACCCGCTGGTTGGTGGTAGACTTAAAACCTACTCATTCATAAGGGAGCCTCCGATTGAATCGTGACACGGCATCTTGCGGCGTAAAATCGTCCATTTCCGCGTTGCAAACCTTCACAATAGCCTTGCTATTGCGTGCGGTTTGCGCCTTGAACTGAACAATTTTTCACTACCATCTGTTCGCGTCAGATTCAATCAGAGGCTCCCCAAGGAGACAAACCATGAAAAAGCCGATTCAAATAATGACTTTCTTGCTGCTGTTCGCGCTGGCAGGCTGTGCCAGCATGAATCAGCCCAAAGCATCCTCCACACAGGCAGCCACAGCCACGAAGGACCAGGCCAGTGAGCTGAGGGCAAACAAAAAAAGTCCGTTTGACTGGAAACCTGAAGAAATGAAGGTGTGGATCACCCGTGACATACCCTTTGTTGACATCACCACCCCAGCTGGAAAGAAATACCGCATCATGCGGATTCAGGACACCAGCCATGAAATCTCCGGGGACTATGCCCGCACCTCGCGCCCGTGCCCGCCATTTTGTGTCCACAGCATCACAGTTGACCCGCGTGTCAAGACCATCGGCGAGGCAGAACTGGTGGAGTTTTTGAAAAATGAATATAACCAAGGCTCCGGCTTGCTGGTGGATGCGCGCACGCCATCCTGGTTTACCAAAAGCACCATTCCGGGGTCCATCAA
>WGBZ01000191.1 GCA_015494035.1 Lysobacterales bacterium
AGAACCCCGCCAAATGGATATGGCCTGCCAGCGGTCATTTGATCAGCAGCTATTCACCCAGCGACCCGGCGCGCAAGGGCATCGTCATTGCGGGCCAGCCCGGCTATCCGGTTAAGGCCGCCGCCGACGGGGTGGTGGTTTACACAGGCAGTGCCCTCAAGGCCTATGGCCAGCTGATTATTATCAAGCATTCCGACACCTACCTCAGCGCCTATGGCTACAACCGGCGCAGCCTGGTGAAGGAAGGTCAGGCCGTCAGGCAAGGCCAGAAAATTGCTGAAATGGGCGCTTCGCCATCAGGCAAGCCCGGCCTGCGTTTCGAAATCCGGAAAAATGGCCAGCCCGTTAACCCGCTTTCCCGTTTGCCCAAACGGTGAGCTTTTTTTGCCTTTGTTGTCATGTTTTGTCTCAAAAAAACGTTATAACTGGTAAGGGAGCCCGGAAAAAGCACCGGGTGAGAGCCCGGAAAAAGCACCGGGTGAGGGTCCGGGTGTGGTTTGCCCAGCCGGTTTTTATTGGGGCTAATTGCGCCCCAATGTTTGCCCAGCTGGCCTTTTGTCGCTAAACTTTGCGTCCTTTTGTTAAGGAAGCTCTGATTGAATCTGGACGAAGCAGCTTATGCCGGAAATGTTCGAGAACAAGGCGGAGTTCGCAGCCAATAGCGGGCTATTTGCCAGAACTTCAACGCAGTTATCGGACATTTCAGTTATGAGAAGCGAGTTCATGATTCAATCAGAGCTTCCTTAATTCACACCAACATCCAGGAAAACACAGCATGACCACTGTATTAACCGGCATCACCACCACGGGCACACCGCACCTGGGCAATTACGTGGGCGCCATACGCCCTGCCATTGCACGCAGCCAGGACGAAGCTGTCAACAGTTACTTTTTTCTGGCCGATCAGCACGCCCTGATCAAATGTTGGGAGCCGGAACGGATCGCACAGTCAACGCGGGAAATCGCGGCCACCTGGCTGGCCTGCGGCCTGGACCCGGACAAGGTGGTTTTTTACCGCCAGTCAGACATTCCCGAAATCCCCGAGCTGACCTGGCTGCTGACCTGTCTGACGGCCAAGGGCCTCATGAACCGCGCCCACGCGTACAAGGCCGCGGTGGAACAAAACCTCAGTTCCGGGGAGAAAGACCCAGACAAGGGCATTACCATGGGCCTGTACAGCTACCCCATCCTGATGGCAGCGGATATTTTGATGTTCAATGCCGATGAAGTGCCGGTGGGCAAGGATCAGGTGCAGCACCTGGAAATGGCGCGGGATATTGCCGGGCGCTTCAATCACCACTTTGGCGAGCATTTCACTTTGCCCAAGGCGGTGGTGGATGATTCGGTGGCGGTTTTGCCAGGCACCGACGGGCGCAAGATGAGCAAGAGCTATAACAACACCATCCCGCTGTGGCTGCCGGAAAAAAAGCTGCGCAAGGCCATCATGAAAATCAAGACCAATTCGCTGGAACCGGGTCAAGCCAAGGATCCCGATGATTCGGCCCTGTTTGCCCTCTATCGGGCCTTTGCCGATGAGGAGCAGACACAAGCCATGCGGCAGGCGTTTGCCGAAGGGATAGGCTGGGGTGAGGCGAAACAGAAAACCTTTGAGTTGATTAACGCGCAACTGGCCGAACCACGGCAGCGCTATCAGCAATGGATGGACAACCCGGCCGAGCTGGCCGAGGTGTTGCAGCAAGGCGCAGCCAAGGCGCGTGAATACGCCGGCCCGTTCTTGCAGCAACTGAAACACGCGGTGGGGATTCGACCCCTAGGGAGCCTCTGATTGAATCTGGACGAAGCAGGTTATGCCGGAAATGTTCGAGAACAAGGCGAAGCTCGCAGCCAATAGCGGGCTATTGGCAAGGACTTCAACGCAGTTATCGGACATTTCAGGCGTGAGAAGGGAGTTCATGATTCGATCAGAGACTCCCTAGCATAAACGCAGCTTCTGCTGCACCGTTTTAAACCCAAAACCCGAGGGGGGAATTATGTGGGACTTTAAACTGGGCGAAGTATTCGCCGCTTTGTGGAAAACCAAATCGTTTCTGATTTTCCGTTTTATGATTTACATGGGCATCACCCTTGCCTACATCATTGGCACTGGCACCGGCGGCGGCATTGGCTACCTGTTCGGATCGGTGGCCAACAACAAGCCGGCCGGTATTTTCTATGGCATGGTGGGCGGGTTTTCCATTGTTGGCGGCGTGCTGTTCTATCTGCGGGAATACCTGTTGTACATGGTCAAGGCCGGCCACATCGCAGTGATTGTCAAGGTGCTGGACGGAGAAAAAATCCCCGAAGGCAAGAGTCAGATCCATTACGCGCAGGAAATCGTCAAACACCGATTCAAGGAAGCCTCCATCCTCTTTGTGCTGGACCAGATCATCAAGAAAGTGCTGAAGGCGTTTAACCGGACTTTTTTTGCCATTGCCAGCTGGTTGCCCATTCCTGAAGGCATTCTGCGTTTTATCAACGCCGTCATCAATACCTCCATCACCTATGTGGATGAAGTGATGCTCGCCTACAACATTCGCAATGAAGTGAATAACCCGTGGGAAGGTTCGCGCACCGCGCTGGTGCTGTATGCCCAGAATTATAAGACTTTTCTAAAAAATGCCGTGTTTCTCACGGCCATCACCTGGGTGCTGAGCCTGCTTGTCTTGCTGGTGACTTTTGGTCCCATTGCCGCGGTGATTGCCTACACGCCTTACCAGGGTGGTGTGGCTCCGTTTGTGATCGCACTGGTGACGGCCTGGGGCATCAAGTCGGCGCTGATTGACCCGCTGGCCATGACAGCCATGATGCAGGTCTTTTTCAAAGTCACCGAAGGCCAGCAGGCCAACCCGGAGTGGGAAGCCAAACTCGAACGCGCTTCTGGCAAGTTTGTGGAGCTGAAAGACCGCGCCATGGGCTGGGCCACTGAACGGTTTGGCGGCAAGGACGATGCGGCTGCCGGCCAGCCCTGATTGTAACGCTGGGACAGGACAAGGGAAAAGAGACTCTGGTTTTCAAAGCCAGAGTCTCCTGTACCTGAGGGGGGATTAGATCATGGCCTCGAGTTTTTCTTCATCCATGGCCTGAACCTCCTGCTCCAGCGCTTCCAGGCGCTGGATGATTTCGCGTGAAATGGCGTCCAGTTGCTTGTACTTTTCCTTGGCCAGTTTCCTGTTTTGCTCGTCAATGCGGGCGCTTTTTCCCACCAGCTTGCTGAAAAAACCGGTTTTCTTCTGATTGAACAGCAGGTTAAAGATTTCAATATAAATATCGTGCAGTTCGGTGTGGGGTTCTTCAATGGCCTGGAAACTTGGCAGATTTTTCAGGCTTTGTGCCATGCCGTAATACCATTGGCCAAAGGCGCAGTCAGTGGCGATGACTGGTACCTGTTCTTTTTCCACCGGAATACCCTGAATCAAGGCCAGCGCGTAGCTGACCCAGCGCTTGTGTGACTTTCGCGCGTCGCGTAATTTCCAGATGATGTCTTGCTTTTTCATTCCCGTTCCCATTTCTGTTCGTACAAAAAGCGCCATGATAACGGCAAACCGCCGGGTTGCCTGTGGTGCTATCGAAAATGTATCAGAGGTTCACAAAGCAGGCTGCCAAGGCAGCAAAATATGGCGCCGGTTCTGGCAGCGGAGTGGCCCGAAAATTTGAATCAACGGCTGAATAAGGTGATCAGCCAACCCAGCAGGTTAACAATAACGGTTAATGCCAGGCTGAGGACCACCATGGAAGTGAGTGGAATAAAAACAAACGTGTTGCCGCTGGCTATGCGTATGTCCCCGGGCAATTTGCCAAACCAACTGAACAGGCCGGGCAGAAAATACAGCAGCACGCCTGTGCCCAGAAAAATAAGCCCGGTGAGGATAAAAAGTTTTGCCATGATTTTCTCCCTTCTACTGTTAATCCTGTTATGGGTGCGCTTAGCCATTGTTCAAGGGTCTATTCCCGGGTCTATTCCCGGGTCTATTCCCGGGTCTATTCCGGGGTCTATTCCGGGGTCTATTCCGGG
>WGBZ01000192.1 GCA_015494035.1 Lysobacterales bacterium
CATGATGGCGAAATTGACCAGTGGCGGCTCCAGTTTGCCGCTGACAAACGAGCGGAACAGAAATTCAACACCGGCTTTGGTGAAGTCCATGATCTTAACAAAAATGCCGCCCACAAACTCGAAAAAGTGCTGCACGAAAGGCACGTAAAGCACACCAATGGCCAGCACCAGCTGCATCAGGATGCCCACTATTACAACGCGCCAGTTGATGTTTTTTCGGTCGGCACTCAAGGCCCAGGCTATGCCAACCAGCACCAACATGCCCAGCATGCCGCGCGCGAGGGATTCCAGGGAAAAGCCCTGATGGGTAAGAAGCGTGTCCATGAAGAAAATCCTGAAGAGCGAAAAGAAAGACCGCACGGATTATAGGGGCGCGGCTTGCAGCAAGTCAAACTCTACACCGCAGCCTCACTGTTCCTAAGTTAAGATGTTACGAAGGACTTAATCGGAAGGAATGCGGGTGACTGGAAATCAATCTGTCAAATTTTTGGCGGCTTGATGAAAGTCAAGAACGGGTTATTCTGGCGCTGGAGTGCCTTGTTTTTGGAAAAAAAACGGATTAGGCCTTTCGCTAGGGGGGCGGAGTTGTTTATCATATAAGGCTTTAGGGCAATCCCCCCGGCCATGATTGAAGTGCAGCACAACGGCAGTGTCAGGCACGTACTGGTTCATCCGAACCAGTCACTCACTTCCGCGCAGTTCTGGTTGGCGTTTGGGGCATTGGCTTTCATTACCCTGGCGCTGGCGCTCCTGTTGGCTTTTCTGGGGTTCTGGCTGGTGGTGCCGGTGGCTATTGTGCACCTGGCCATCGTATGGGCGGGTTTTTACCTGGCCTGGCGTCGCAGTGAACGCATTGAGTTTCTGCGCTTTGAGCAGGATAGCCTGACTGTTGGTGACTCTCGCCACGGGGAGCTGGCCCGGTTTCAAACCGCCTGGGTGCGTCTGATTGAGCGTCAGGCCAATCGCATGGAAGCACCGCGCCTGTATCTGGCCTCCCATGGCAGGCGACTGGAAATAGGCCGCGATTTGGGTCCGGAAGACCGAAAAAGCCTGGGCGTGCTTGTGCGTCAGGTACTTGGGGAATCCGCCGTTTTTCCGCTGTCCGGGAAAAGGGCACCATAACAACAAACACAAAACGACAAGGGTAATACAACATGATAAAAAACGGGATTAAATCGGCTTGGCAGACCTTTGTAGTACTCGGGGCCGTGCTGTTTTCAACCGCTCAGGCTGAGCTGGCCTTGAACATGCCCAAAGGCGTGACTGAATTCAGTCGCGACGTGTACCACCTGCACATGATTGTGCTGTGGGTCTGCATAGTCATTGGTGTGCTGGTTTTTGGCGCCATGATCTATTCGATCATCAAGCACCGCAAGTCAAAGGGTCACAAACCCGCCCAGTTTACCCACAGCACCAAGGCTGAAGTGATCTGGACCACCATCCCGATTATCATTCTGATTGTCATGGCCTTTCCGGCCACCCGGGTGTTGATTAAAATGGAAGACCCGCAGGACATGGACATGACCATCAAGGTCACCGGTTACCAGTGGAAGTGGCGTTACGATTACCTGGACGAAGGGTTCGGTTTTCTCAGCACACTGGATCGAAAAAGTAACCTTGCCCGGCAACCTGGCAGCGGCATTGACCCTGAAACCATTCCCAACTACCTACTGGAAGTGGATCACCCGCTGGTGGTGCCGGTTAACACCAAAATTCGCTTCCTGCTCACGGCGGACGATGTGATTCATTCCTGGTGGGTGCCAGCATTGGGCTGGAAACGCGACGCCATCCCGGGCTTTATCAACCAGGCCTGGACTGAAATTCTCGAGCCTGGCACTTATCGCGGCCAGTGCGCCGAACTGTGCGGTAAGGACCACGGCTTCATGCCGGTAGTGGTCAAGGCCGTCAGTAAGGATGACTACAAAAAATGGGTGGCGATGATGAAAGGCGCTGAGGTTGAACAGGCCAAACTGGATGAGAAAACCTGGTCAAAAGAAGAGCTGATGGCCAAGGGCCAGGAAATTTTTGAAAGCCAATGCGCCAGCTGTCATCAGAAAAATGGTCAGGGCATGCCACCGGCGTTTCCTTCATTGGTAGAAAGCCAGACGGTGAAAGGGCCGCTCAAGGACATGATCCACACGGTCAAGTTTGGTCGGCCCGGCACGGCCATGAGCGCGTTTGGCAATATTTTGTCTGACAGCGACCTGGCCGCTGTTATCACCTACGTGCGCAATCAATTCGGTCAGCAAAACGATGTGGTTCAGCCGCAAGACGTTGCGGCCATCAATCAGTCTTAAGGGCATCAAGTTAAAAGGAACGGGAGCAGAAAAATGAGTCACGCAACAACACACGAACACGACCATCACGACGAAAAGCCCAAGGGCTTTGTCAAGCGCTGGTTACTGACTACCAACCACAAGGACATTGGTACGCTGTACCTGATTTTTGCCTTGATCATGTTCTTCGTCGGTGGCGCCATGGCCCTGATCATCCGGCTTGAGCTGTTTCAGCCCGGCTTGCAGTTTGTGCAGCCGGAGTTTTTTAACCAGCTCACCACCGTGCATGCGCTGGCCATGATTTTCGGGGCGGTGATGCCGGCTTTTGTGGGTCTGGCCAACTGGATGATTCCCATGATGATTGGCGCGCCAGACATGGCCTTGCCCCGCATGAATAACTGGAGCTTCTGGATCATGCCTTTTGCCTTCGCCATTCTGCTGTCCACCTTTTTCATGGACGGCGGCGCACCGGCAGCCGGTTGGACCATGTATCCACCCCTGGTGTTGCAAGGCGGCAAGAATGTGGCGTTTATGGTTTTTGCTATTCACCTGATGGGTATTTCATCCATTATGGGCGCGATCAATATTATTGCCACGGTGCTGAACATGCGTGCCCCGGGCATGGATTTCCTGAAAATGCCGCTGTTTGTCTGGACCTGGCTGATCACGGCCTTTTTGCTCATTGCCGTCATGCCAGTGCTGGCCGGTGCCGTCACCATGATCCTGACCGATCATTACTTTGGCACCAGCTTCTTCAATGCCGCCGGCGGTGGCGATCCGGTGCTTTATCAGCACATTTTCTGGTTCTTTGGTCACCCCGAAGTCTATATTCTGATCCTGCCATCTTTTGGTGTCATTTCAGAAATAATTCCGGTCTTTGCGCGCAAGCCCCTGTTTGGCTACACCGCCATGGTTTATGCCACGGCTTCCATCGCTTTTCTGTCATTCATTGTCTGGGCGCACCACATGTTTACCGTTGGCATGCCCTTGGGCGGTGAGCTGTTCTTTATGTATGCCACCATGTTGATCGCCATCCCCACCGGCGTGAAGATTTTCAACTGGGTGTCCACCATGTGGCAGGGCGCCATGACTTTCGAAGCGCCCATGCTGTGGGCCATTGCGTTTGTGGTGTTGTTCACCATTGGGGGCTTCTCCGGCATCATGCTGGCCATAGCGCCAGCTGACTTCCAGTACCACGACACCTATTTCGTTGTGGCACACTTCCACTACGTGCTGGTCACTGGCGCCATTTTTGCCATTATCGCGGCGGTGTATTATTGGCTGCCAAAATGGACCGGTCATATGTATAACCAGAAGCTGGCCAAATGGCATTTCTGGTTGTCAGTTATTTCCGTCAACGTGCTTTTCTTCCCACAACATTTTCTCGGTCTTGCTGGTATGCCGCGACGCATTCCGGATTACGCCACCCAGTTTGCCGAGTTCAATATGATTTCCAGCATTGGCGCGTTTGTCTTTGGTTTTTCGCAGTTGCTGTTTGTGTACCTCATCTGGAAAACCGTTAAAGGTGGGGAAAAGGCCACCAGCAAGGTCTGGGAAGGCGCCAAGGGACTGGAATGGACAGTGCCGTCACCGGCTCCCCATCACACTTTTCAGGACAATGCACCGGTCAATGATGCCGATTTGGCCCATGGCGGGGCCCACTAATTCGTGAATCAGATGGTCGATGAAAAGCAACGCAAAGCAGTCCGGCGCACCGCCGTCGGACTGTTTGTTGTGGCATTTTTGCTGTTTGCTGGCTTTATTGCTGCCAGCGTCATGGCCAGCTACCGTTAACGGATGCCTGACTGATGCGCACTGAAGAGACACAAAAAAAAGCCCGCAAAACCATCTATATCACCCTGGGGGTGACGGTATTAATGTTTGGTTTCGCGTTTGCCTTGGTGCCTTTGTACAATGTGTTTTGTGAAGTCACCGGTATCAATGGCAAGACAGGTCGGATTTCCGTGGCCGAGGCCTCAGCGCAGCAGATTGATCCATCACGCAGGGTCACCGTGCAATTCGATGGTACGGTCAACAGTGCATTGCCGTGGGAGTTTCATCCCAAGGTTCTGCAAATGGAAGTCATTCCCGGTAAGTTGTACTCGACCGAGTTCTTTGCCAGAAACTTGTCAGATCAGGCCATCGTCGGTCAAGCCGTGCCCAGTGTGGCGCCAGGTAAAGCGTCACTGTATTTCAGCAAGACTGAATGTTTTTGCTTTACCGAACAAACCTTGCAGCCACATCAGCAAGAATGGATGGGTGTGACTTTCCGCGTCAGCCCGGATTTGCCGGAAGATGTGCATGTGATGACCTTGTCCTACACGTTTTTCAACAAGGGGGCTTTGACTCCCGAGCAACTCAAGCAGGGTGAAAAGATTCATGGCAGCGTGGCCAAATCCACATCCGCTGCGGAGAAGAGTGCCGGTTAATCTGTGGAATCATCTGGCGCTCATTGAGAATAATAAGGGGTTCGGCAATTTTTGCCGGAATACACAACAATAACGAGGCACAATCATGTCCGAAGCAACACAAAATCACTATTACGTTCCACACCTGGCCAAGTGGCCGATTGTCGGCAGCATTGGTCTGAGTCTGACCGCAGTGGGTGGGGCCCTTTACCTGAATGGCGATGCCGGCCCCTGGATACTTTATGCCGGGCTTGCTGTTTTGGTTTACATGATGTTTGGCTGGTTTGGAGAAGTGATCGCAGAAAGCGAAGGCGGTCTCTACAACAAGCAGGTAGATAGTTCATTCCGAATGGGAATGATCTGGTTTATCTTTTCCGAAGTCATGTTTTTTGCCGTGTTCTTTGGCGCGTTATTTTATGCCCGCATGCTTTCGGTGCCCTGGCTGGGTGGTGAAGGCACCGGTTATGCCACTGGTGCCTTGTTGTGGCAAGGCTACGAAGGTGTCTGGCCCACCAATGGCCCGGCTAACCTGGGTGGCGAGTTTGAAACCATTCCGGCCTTTGGCCTGCCGCTGATTAACACACTGATTCTGCTTACCTCCGGTTTGACAGTGACTCTGGCGCATCATGCCTTGAAGAAAAACAACCGTAAGGCCCTGGTGGGCTGGTTATTGGCCACCGTGGTCCTGGGTTTTACTTTCGTCTACCTCCAAGCCACCGAATACATCGAGGCCTATCATGAGCTGAACCTGACGCTGGGCAGTGGCATTTACGGCTCGACTTTTTTTATGTTGACTGGTTTCCACGGGCTGCATGTGACCCTTGGCGCCATCATGTTGTTGGTGATTGCCATTCGC
>WGBZ01000193.1 GCA_015494035.1 Lysobacterales bacterium
CCCCCGTGGTATTGCTGAGCCAGGACAAACCGCCGAAAAAAAACCAGGCAGGTGCGGATAACACGGAAACGGACCCGGAAACCCTCAGCAAAGATGCGCTGAATGAGTTTGTGCTCACAGAAATAAGCCGTTTGCTGGCCGAAGTTCGCCTGCCAGACAAGCAGGCTTGCAAGAATGAAGGAAAGGGCGGGGAAAACAATTCGCCTGAACGAACCATGAGGCCCGAAGACATGGCCATTCTGGTGGCCAATAATCACGGTTGCCAGGAATGGTACGAACGCTTGCTCAAGGCCGGCATCCCGGCCACCTTGTGGAGCGAACAACGGGTTTTCGATACCGCCATGGCCCGAGAGGTTCACGATGCCCTGTGCGCCATTTTACGGCCCACACCAGAAAACGTGCGGGCGCTGTTGTTGTCCTCCCTGTGCGATTTCAGCCTGGAGGAAATCGCCACCGAAACCCCGGCGGTTCAGCACTGGCACAGCCACCTGGTGCACCTGAGTAGCCAGTGGAAAAGCACAGGGTTGTCCAGCCTGGTGGATGCCTTGCGCGAGGACAGCGCCTTGCCTCGGGGAAAAGCTTTTATCCCTTGGTTGCAACGCCGCGATGGTGAGCGCCGCGTGACCGATTTCAATCACCTGGTAGAACTGCTGGCCGAGCAGGAAGCCGGGGGGCGTTATGGTGAAAAGTTGACCCAATGGCTGGCCGGTGCCATTGAGGACACGGGCACCGACAGCCCGGAAGCGGCCAAAAGGCGGCTGGAAAGTGATGAAAAAGGCGTCAGCATCATCACCTTGCACAAGGCCAAGGGCCTCCAGTTTCCGGTGGTGTTTATGCCTGACCTGGAGAAACTCACCCTCGGCAAAACCTCAGCCTTGCACAAGGGCATGCCCAGCGCCGTGTGCCATTATCATCGGCAACAGCACGGCGAAAACGGGGTTTCATGGCAGGCAGTGACCAACTGGCAGGGCGATGAGGAGGCGATTCAGGCGGCTTTCCGGGAAGACCTGTCGGAAAAGCGCCGCCTGCTGTACGTGGGCATGACCCGCGCCATGCAACGCTTGTACCTGACTTTTGTCCATTCTGCTGGTTCCAATAAAACGCCTGTATTCAAGCCCTACCTGCCATTGCTGAAGAGTGAGGCATTTGCGTCCTGGGTCAACAGTGATCCGGCGCTGCTGGAACAGGTCAGGGAGAACGCCAGTCGTCACAAGGGCGATTCGTCACTGGATGAAAACCCTGATCTGCCGAGCCTGAGGCAGCGTCCGTTTAATGCCCTGGATGCCCTGGAGCGCGTAATACAGGTGTCCAGTTTCAGTGGCCTGGTGGCCGGGCAGAGTCATGACGAGACGGACTTCGGCAATGAACCGCTGATCGAAGTGGCCACTGACGACGGTGGGCCAGCAACTGAAGACACGAACCAGACTATAACGGCGGGTCACGAATTCCTGTATTTCCCCAAAGGCCCGGTGGCGGGGAACTGTTTTCACGAAGTGATGGAAAACTGCCCGCTGCAGGCGCCTGAGCAGCTGAGCGAAGCGGCAGTCCAGCACGCTCTGGAAAAGTTTGGCTTTGCCACTGAGGATACCATCCAGCCGTTGAACCGACCGGTGAACTGGGCGCGCTGCCTGCGTCAGCAGGCCATCACCGTGTGTAAAACGCCACTCAACAATGACGGCCTTCGCCTGCGGGATGGTGACATCCACCTGGCCGAGATGGAGTTCCTGCTGCCAGCCAGTCAACTGCCAGCCAGGGCAGCCAATCGCTGGCTTTCGAAACACCGTGGCCAGCCGGTGAATGCGCTGCATCACGAGGCCATTCAGGGTTTTCTGGGTGGGTACATTGACCTGATCTTTTCGCACAATAACCGGTTTTATGTGGTGGATTACAAGACCAATCACTTGGGTTATGCGGTGGACAACTACCAGCCGGCGGCCTTGCAATGGGCCATCGAACAACACCATTACGACCTGCAGTACCTGCTGTATTCCGCAGCGATGTTGCGCTTGTTGCAGCAACGGCTGAAAAACTTTGATTACGAGCAGCATTTTGGCGGGGTTTACTACCTGTTTGTGCGTGGCATGGGCCTTGATCCGGCTCAGCCCCAGTCCGGTGTGTACTTCAACAAGCCCGATAAAGTCTTGCTGGATGAAATACTGGAGACACTTTCATGAAAGACGATGCCTGCAACACCGCCATGAACGGAAAGCCGCGCGAGCCGGGCAGGGCGCAGACCACACAAGGGCAGACCGGGCTGGAACGCGTGGTTGAGGGATTTTTACAACGCCGACAGGCCAGTTTGCCGGTTCAGCAGGCCTGTTTGGCACTGTTACAAGCCCGGCAACGCAATGGCTCCACCGTTATGCCGTTGGCCACTTTGCAGTCCGCAGGCATTGCCCTGGATGAGGCGGATCCCATGCTCAGTCGCGACGGTCGCAGCGGGGTACTGGTCACGCATACCGGAGGCGTCGGGTTTCGGCGCGACTGGCGGCAGGAAAATGCCATTGCCAACGCTTTCTTTGCCACTCCGCGTGAAACCCTATCAGACCCGGCAGTGCCGGATAAGGGCGCACGCCTGCGTGCGGTGGAGCAGCTGTTACCCGGTATCGAAATGACTCCAGCGCATAAACAGGCACTGGAAGCCCTGACAACAGGCGCACACCTGCTGATCAGTGGTGGCCCGGGCACTGGCAAAACCACCGCGCTGACGCGGCTGTTACTGTTCGCCCTGATGCGCCAGTCAAATATTTCCATCGGTTTGTGCGCCCCCACCGGGAAAGCCGCACAGCGCATGAACGAAAGCCTGCGCCAGGGCCTGCAACGACTGGACTGGCAAGCACTGGATAAAGTGGCAGACCCTGAATCGCGTCATCAGATTCAACATGCCCTGGAAAGCATTCATGGGCAAACCGTGCATCGCCTGTTGGGGCACCATGCCACCTGCAATCGCGTGCGTCATCACCGGCAAAACCCGTTACCGCATGATCTGCTGGTGGTGGATGAAGCGTCCATGCTGGACCTTTCGCAGTTGCAAGCGCTCGTGGCGGCGTTAAAACCGGGGGCGCAATTGCTGTTGCTGGGCGATGCCAACCAATTGCCGCCGGTGGGCAGTGGCGCGCCCTTTGCCGATCTGTGCCACCTGGCGCGCCAGGCCAAAAGCCAGCGCCTGATTGAACTCACGCGCAATTACCGTTTTGGGCCGGATTCGGGCATTGCCAAAGCCGCCACGGCGACACTTCAAGGCGATGCCCAGACACTGATCGCTACCGGAAAATCCGATCTGGAGGACAGCGGCAGTAAAGGCGGTTTTACATTTGTTCCGGCCAGTACGCGCCAAGGGCGCAAGCAGGCGTTGGAAAACTGGTTGCAGTCACTGCCTGAGGAGGCGATCAAGGCCAATCACTTCAAGGTTTTGAGTGCCACCAACCGCGGTCCCGGCAGCGTGGCTGAAGCCAATGCGCTGGTGCAGGAAATCCTGTTTGGAAAACAGGTGGCTGACCCCATGCACACACCACGCGAAAACCTGCCCGTCATGGTGCTGAGTAACGATTATTACCGGCAAGTTTTTAATGGCGATATCGGCACCATGCACTGGCGAAACCAGCAGTGGATGGTGCGTTTCGAAAGCCGCCAGGAAGCCGGGGGCCATCGCTGGTTACCGCTGAGTGCCCTGCGCCAGTGGCAAAGTGCCTATGCCATCACGATTCACAAAAGTCAGGGCTCGGAATACCCGTGGGTGCTGACTTTCCTTGAGGACAGCGAGAACACGGAGCTGGCCGACACCAAGCTGCTGTATACGGCCATCACCCGTGCCAGTGGTCGTTTCGTGCTGGTCAGTTCGCCGGCCACCGTGCAGCAGGTGTTGTCACGCAGAGTACAACGGGAAACCTTTTTGCGTAGGCTGACTCTCGAGGCCTGACGGCCCCAAAACCCTGGCTTTTCCGGCCTGAAAACAACCGCTGAATGTGCTTGCGTACCGGGTTAAAAGCACAGGCCAAAAAGTGGGCTGAAAGCGGCGAATTTTTTCAAAAAATGGTTGACCTAAATCCCGTAATTCCGCATAATACGCGCTCTTTCGGGGCTATAGCTCAGCTGGGAGAGCGCTACACTGGCAGTGTAGAGGTCGGCGGTTCGATCCCGCCTAGCTCCACCAAAGAATTTTTTATCCTAGGCACTAATTTAACAGGTTTGTGCGTCCCCTTCGTCTAGAGGCCTAGGACTCCGCCC
>WGBZ01000194.1 GCA_015494035.1 Lysobacterales bacterium
GCGATCACAGGCAGCCTCGTTTTTGCTGCGCTCACTCATGGGTTTTTGGGGTTTTTGGGGTTTTGCGGGTTTTCGGCAGGGCAGGGCTGTTGCCATCCGTTTCCTGCGCCTCGTCAGGGTGAGTTTCCTGCACCTGGGAAACAAGCCGCCCCCGATACAGCCGCGTGAGCAGGTGTTCCCCGGCCTGCACTTGAGAGGCATCGGTAATCACCGCGCCGGTGCGGGCGTTCTGTGTGATGCTGTAGCCGCGTTCCAGCACCTTGAGCGGGCTGAGTTTTTCCAGCGCTTGTTTCAGCTGTTGCAGGCGGTGATGCTCGCCCAGGTGGCGGTTCTTCCAGGCCTGAAGTAAGCGGCCCTGTTGGGTAGATAAGCGATGTTGCCAGTGTTCCGTGGCTGGTATTTGCCGCAGCAGGCGATGGCTGGTGTGTTGCAATGTCTGCTGCGCCTGGGCGGCGGTGGTGCTTGCGGCGGCTTGCAGGCGTTGGCTGAGTCGCTCAAGGCGCTGCTTTTGTTGTGTCAGCCGTTGTCGGGGGTGATTGCGTGACAGGGCCGTTTTCAGCGTTTCCAGGGTGCGCTGCTGGTTTTTCAGGGACTGCTGCACGCTGGTAGACAGGCGGTGCTGGAGTTGCCCGATGGCGCGGTCAGCCGTGGCCGTCTGGCGGCTAGGTTGGGCGCGGAACAGCCGGGTTTCCAGTTGGTCAACGGACTGGGCCGCGTTGTGCAACGTGCGCAGCATGGCGTGATTCAGGCGTTGCGCCTGTTGCCGCAGTCGCAACCGGGTCGTGCCCAGATCCGGCGAAAGCAGCTCCGCACCAGCCGTTGGGGTGGCCGCGCGTGCATCGGCCACAAAATCAGCGATAGTGAAATCCCGCTCGTGACCCACGGCGGAGACCACCGGCGTTTGCAGGGTGAACAGGGTGTGTGCCAGGCCCTCGTGGTTGAAAGCCCACAGGTCTTCCAGTGAGCCACCACCCCGAGTCAACAGGATGGCATCAAACCCGGCCTGATCGGCGGCTTCCAGGGCGGCCATCAGCTCATCTGGGGCATTCTCGCCTTGCACGGCGGCGTGAAAAATGGCGAATTCCAGCAGCGGATTGCGGCGCGCAATGGTCTTCAGCACATCCTGCACCGCCGCGCCGCTGCGTGAGGTGATAATGGCAATGCGCTGTGGTCGGGCGGGCAAGGGCTTTTTGAACTGAGCATCAAACAGGCCCAATTCTTCCAAGCGTTTTTTCAGGCGCAGAAATTCCTGATGCAGGTCACCCTGGCCGGCTGTTTCAAGCCGCTGCACAATCACCTGAAAGGCGCCACGCGCCTCGTACAGGCTGATCTGGCCAAGAATCAGCACCCGGTCGCCGTTCTGGATGTGTTGGCCGGGCCGGATCTGGCGCCGAAACCAGGCACAGGAAACACTGGCCTGGGCATCCTTGAGGGAAAAATAACAATGCCCGGAAGCAGGGTGGCGGCTGAAGCCACTGACCTCGCCGGTGATCCAGACCCGGCCAAATTGCTGTTCAATAGCTTGGCGGGCCAGGCGATTCAACCGGGCCGGGGTCAAGGCCTGTTGCGGGCTTTTACCGGCCTGTTCACGGGGTGAAGGTGCGGGGTTGCCCGTGTCCAGGTCAGCAGAGGCGAACAGGTCAGCGGTGGGGTTTGGCCGGGGCGGTTTTTCAGTCATGGCAATGATATTCCGTGCCTTTGCGCGGGTTGGCTGTGATAAAATGGGGCGATTTATCCGGCCATGCTGGCTTTGGCTTCGGCCAGGCGTGCCGGGCACACCGGATGACACAATCGCCACTCTTTTGGCTGCGGTCCCCAGGAGGATAAATCATGAAAATCATCGCCGATGCGCTCACTTTTGACGACGTTTTGCTCGTTCCGGCCTATTCCGATATCTTACCCAAAGACGTGGACTTGTCCACCCGCCTGACGCGCGATATTCGCCTGAACATTCCGCTGGTGTCCGCGGCCATGGACACGGTGACCGAAGCACGGCTGGCCATTGCCATGGCGCAACTGGGCGGCATCGGTGTCATTCACAAGAACCTGTCGCCGGATCAGCAGGCCGCGGAAGTGGCCAAGGTGAAAAAATACGAATCCGGCGTTATCAAGGACCCCATTACCGTTTCTCCATACACCACCATCCGCGAAGTGCTGGAGTTGACCCGCAAACACCGCATTTCCGGCGTGCCGGTGGTGGACGACTCCGGCCTGGTGGGCA
>WGBZ01000195.1 GCA_015494035.1 Lysobacterales bacterium
CAACAAGGCCACGCCCCGTTGTTTTCTGGCACTGATTAGAGTTATGGGTTTTACGGCGGTGGGTTTCATGTCAGGGAAACTCCGGCAGTGGCATAGCCAGCGGGTAAAGCACCCGCACGGTTTCCTGTCGCTGGTCGACGCTGCGCCAGCGCACAGCCTGCGGCAACGCCTGCCGGCCGGGTGCGTTTTCCCCACCAGCGAGCAATGCGGCGTCTTGCGGCGGCCATTGGCGGTGCCATCGCCCCACCGCATCCAGGTATTCAAAACGATGGCGTTGATCAGCCGCTGACAGCATCACCTGCACCTGGCCGGTTTCTGCCCGGGCATCGGCCTGGGGTTTGAGGCTGCGAATTAACTGCCCGTTGCGCTGAAACCAACGCACGGCATTGATCGGCAGAGCCGCTTCCCGAGGCCAGCCCGGCGCGCTGTAACGCGTCAACCGGAAACCATCGGCCTGGCCGACAAATGGCGGCTGAACGGCGCCCTGGGCGTTCTTGAGCGGACGGGCGATGGCGTAGCTGATGTCCTGCCGCAGCAGTTGCCAGGCGCGGTTTTCCTGTTGCCAGGCGTGCGCGAAGGCATCGGTTTGCGCCCGTGCCCGCACCAGCGCGTCCAGCCCCATAAAGGCCAGGGTGGAAACCACCACCACCAACGCCACGGCCACCAGCACTTCCAGCAGGGTGAAGCCGGTGGCGCGGTGTGGCAGGAACAGGCGGTGTGATGGCGTCATGGCGGGGAAAAGCCGGTCACTTGCGCATCCAGGTAGTCAAAGGACGAATCGGCCGCCACCTGTGCCTCGACCCGGAATATACGGGGATTAGGCGTGCTGCTGCGGACAATGCGCCAGTACCAGCGGTACGGCCCGTTTTGCTGAATGCCGCTGAGGGACTGGCCGGGTGTGTTTGGCCCGTGGTGATGCAAATAGGCATTGAGCACGTTATCGGCCACTTGCAGGGCCAACTGCCGCTTTTGTAACTGGTGCAGGGTTTCCGCGCGCTGGGCCGCCACCGTGACCACGGAAAACAGGGCCACACTGAGCAGGGCCAGGGCCACCAGCACTTCCAGTAAGGTAAAACCACCTTGGCGATCAGCACAGCCTGTGGCTTTTGTCGCTTGCAGCACGGGCATCACTGATCGGCCTCCTGCCAGCGAACCGCCCAGCCGGGTCGTTGTGAATCCGACCCGGCCGCCGCCTGCGGTTTCACCCCCGCCAGCGTGCCGGCAACAGGCGCCGATGGCTGATACTGGAGGACATAATCGGCACTCAAGTCCGGGTGCTGCAGGTGAATGGTGAAGGCTGGCAGCTGGCCGCTGCTGTCGCACACCAGGTGCGGCGTGACGGGCCTTTTTTCTGTCAGATTCAGCGGCCGGCCATTGACCGTGACCTGCAGTTGCAGGCCCTCGGGCAAGGCCCATTCGCTCTGTTTGGGCCCGGCACTTGCCACCGGCAGCCAGGGGCTGTTGGTCGGTGTACCGGCAGTGGCCACCGGTGCGTCGGAAAGAACGGACACCGCCTGTGACGGCGCGCGCACGGCGGCATACCCGCCGCTGGCAAAGGCCAGCCCATGAGGGCGGTTTTGCAGCAGCGATTGTTCACAGAGAAAATCCAGCACCGACTGCAGGCGCAGCCCTTCCTGCTGGATGCGGCGTTCATTGACGCCAAAACGCAACAGCGACAGGCCACTGGCCAGCACCACCGCCAGGATGACCACCACAACCAGCAGTTCGATCAGCGTGAAGCCGCCGGATCGGTGGCGCGGTAAAACTTTATTGCTGAACCCAGTTACCAATGTCTGCGTCCACGCCTTCGCCGCCGGGCTGTCCATCGGCACCAAAGGAATAGATGTCGATTTCACCATGTGCGCCGGGGTTCAGGTACTGATAGGGATTGCCCCACGGGTCATTGGGCAACTGTTGCAAGTAGCCGCCAGGTTTCCAGTTTTTTGCCTCCGGCTGACCAGAGGGCTTGCTCACCAGCGCCTGCAGGCCTTGCGCCGTGGACGGGTAACGGAAATTATCCAGCTTGTACAGGGAAAGCGCCGTTTGCAGGGCCTGGATATCGGCCTGGGCGCGCGCCACCCGCGCCTTATCGGGCTGATCCATGAACTGCGGCACGACCATAATGGCCAGAATGCTAAGGATGACCACCACAATAAGAATTTCCATCAGGGTGAAGCCCTGCTGGGTGCGGATGGCGATGGGTTGACTGACTGTTTTGTGTCTCATGCGCTGACTCGGTTGACCTGAAATAACGGCATTTTACTTTTACCTCAAGGAAGCACTGATTAACTCTGGCACAAGCAGTTTGTCGTGTAAAATTGTTCGGCTCAAGGCACAAGCCGCACGCAATAGCAAGCTATTGTGAAGGTTTGCAACGCAGAA
>WGBZ01000196.1 GCA_015494035.1 Lysobacterales bacterium
AGGTAGCCATTGTCTTTTGCAAAGCGCAATGCCGCCAGGGAGTCGGCGGTTTCTCCGGACTGGGAGATGGTCAGAAAAAGGGTGCCATCTTCCACCACCGGGTTGCGGTAACGGTATTCGCTGGCGATTTCCACCCGGGTCGGAATGCGGGCGATGTCTTCCAGCCAGTAACGTGCCACCAGCCCTGCGTGATAGGACGTGCCGCAGGCCACGATGTGAATCTTTTTGACTTCACGCAGCAGTTTTTCGGTGTCCTGATCCACAAACCAGGCAGTCAGACCCTGTTCGTCCAGCCGCCCTTCCAGGGTACGGCGGATGGCTTCGGGCTGTTCATAGATTTCTTTCAGCATGTGGTGTCTGAACTGGCCTTTGTCCAGTGCTTCCAGGCTGACTTCGGCCTGTTTGACCGGTCGTTGCACGACCGCACCACTGGCATCGGTGATACTCACGACTTCCGGTGTAATCACCACCCGGTCGCCTTCGTCCAGGTAATGAAAGCGGTTGGTGACCGGCAACAGCGCCTGCACGTCCGAAGCGATGAAGTTTTCGCCAATCCCCAACCCCACCACCAGCGGGCTGCCCTGACGGGCGCCGACGATGGTCTGAGGCTCATCGGCATTGATAATCGCCACGGCATAGGCGCCTTCCAGCTCATCAATGGCCGCATTGGCCGCGGCAACAAAATCCTTGCCCTGTTGCTGATGGTATTCAACCAGGTGGGCCAGGGTTTCGGTGTCGGTCTGGGAGGCAAATTCAAAGCCGGCGGCCTGCAGTTTTTCCCGCAACGGCTGGTGGTTTTCAATGATGCCATTGTGAACCACCGCCACTTTCTGGCCCGACTGGTGCGGATGGGCGTTGCGGGTGTTTGGCTCGCCGTGGGTGGCCCAGCGGGTATGACCTATGCCACACTGCCCGCTCAGTGGCTGCTCGGCCAGCCGTTTTTCGAGGTTTTCCAGTTTACCGGCGCACTTGCGCAGGGCTATGTGTGCTGGCGGTGGGGATTCGGCCACCACCGCGATACCAGCCGAATCGTAACCACGGTACTCCAGGGTTTTCAGCCCGGTGAGAATGATTTGCACGATGTCCCGCTGCGCCGTGGCCGCCACAATTCCGCACATTCAGCTGTTCTCCTGCTCGTTTTTCTTTTGCATGGGACTGCGCCAGTCAGCAATGGTTCGTTGTTTCACCCGACTGATGGTCAGCTGCGCAGGCGGCGCGTCACGGGTGAGCGTAGTGCCTGCCCCCAGTGTCGCGTTGGCGCCCACGCGCACCGGCGCCACCAGTTGCGTGTCCGAGCCGATAAAGGCGCCGTCTTCGATCACCGTGGTGTGCTTATTGACGCCATCGTAGTTGCAAGTGATGGTTCCGGCACCGATATTGACCTTGTTGCCGATAATCGCATCACCCAAGTAGGTCAGGTGGCTGGCCTTGCTGCCTGCGCCCAGCCGGGTTTTCTTGATTTCGACGAAGTTGCCCACTTTGCTGTGCTGGCCCAGTTCCGTGCCCGGACGAATGCGGGCAAAGGGACCAACCTGGGCCTGTCGGCCAATGCGGGCTTGTTCGATGATGCTGTGGGAATGCACCGTGGCGCCGTTTTCGAGCTGGCAGTCACTGAGTACGCTGTAGGGGCCGATGGACACACCGTCGCCCAAAACCACCTCGCCTTCGAGAATCACGCCCTGATCCAGAAACACATCCCGGCCGGCAGTCACGGTGCCGCGAATCATCACACTTTCGGGGTTGGCCATGCGCACCCCGGCCTGCAATAATTGATCGCGCTGACGCTGTTGCCAGGCTTTTTCCAGTGCCGCCAGTTGGGCCATGGTGTTGGCCCCGGCCACTTGTTGCGCGTCTGCCAGTGCCACGGCGGTAAAGGGTCGTTGCTCGTTGGCAGCCAGGGCCACCACGTCCGTCAGGTATTTTTCTCCCTGGCTGTTGTTGTCCGAGACGGCCGACAGCCAGTGCTTCAATTCACCGACCCCGGCCAGCAGGATGCCGGAATTGACTTCGGTAATCGCTTTTTCTTCGTCGCTGGCATCCTTTTCTTCCACGATTCGGGCAATGCACGCTGGCTGATCGGGGTGCCTGATGATGCGTCCATAGCCGGTGGGATTTTCCAGCGTGGTGGTCAATACGGCACGATCGTGCGGCAACACCGGCTGCAGACTTTCAGGCAACAGCAATGGCACATCGCCATACAAAACCAGCACACGGGCCGTGTCTGGAATTTCCGCCAACGCCAGTTCCACCGCGTGGCCGGTGCCGTTCTGCCGGGCTTGTAAGACCCAGTTGACCTGCTCGGCCTGCAAATGCTCGCGAAGCTGATCCCCACCATGACCATAAACGACATGAATAGCATCGGGATTCAATTGCTGCGCGGTGCCCAGCACGTGCTGAATCATGCTTTTGTGGCCCACCGGCTGCATGACTTTGGGCACACTGGATCGCATGCGGGTGCCCGCACCGGCGGCAAGGATGATAACGTGAAGGTTTTCAGGCATGGATCAGTTCAAAAGCGGAAGTCAGTGGCCTTGGGCTAATCAGGGATAATGCACTGGCAGCCCGAAGTCAGGAAAAGGCTATTGTACAACAGCCATGCCGCCACTGGCCGGGGGCACCGGAACGTCTACATGACACCGAAAGCCACCATGGCATCAACCACTTTGACAAACCCGGCAATATTGGCCCCTTTGAGGTAATTGACCCAGTCGTCTTCCTTGCCGTAGCGCACGCATTTGTCGTGAATCTTGCGCATGATGTCACGCAACATGTTGTCCAGCTCCTCTCTTGACCAGGAAAGCCGCTGGCTGTTCTGGGACATTTCCAACCCAGACACCGCCACACCGCCTGCATTACTGGCCTTGCCGGGCGCATACAGCACGCGTGCCGCGATGAAACGATCGACGGCGCCTTTGGTGCACGGCATGTTGGCCCCTTCGCACACGGCTTCTATGCCATTGGCAATCAGCGTTTCGGCATCGTCTGCGTCAAGCTCATTCTGGGTGGCGCATGGCAAGGCAAACTCCGCCGGTACCTGCCAGGGTTTCTGGCCGGGAAAAAATTCCACGTCAGAAAACTTTTCAGCCACTTCGCTGATGCGCCCGCGTTGTACGGTTTTGATTTGTTTAATATAAGCCAGGTGTTCTTCTGACAGGCCTTTTCGGAATAGGACGTAGCCACTGGAATCCGACAAGGTCAGCACCCGGATGCCCAGTTGCAGGGCTTTTTCGGCTGCATAGATGGCCACGTTGCCGGAACCGGAAATGAGGCAACGCTTGCCTTTGTATTCCCGGCCATTAAACAGCAGCATATTTTGCAAAAAATACACCACGCCATAGCCGGTGGCTTCCAACCGCACCAGGGATCCGCCGTATTCCAGCGCCTTGCCCGTCAGCACGCCAGCAAATTCATGCGTGAGCCGCTTGTACTGGCCAAACAGGTAGGCAATTTCGCGCCCACCCACGCCGATGTCACCGGCAGGCACGTCCACGTTTTCGCCGATATAATGAAATAGTTCGCTCATAAAGGCCTGGCAGAATCGCATGACTTCGCGGTCGGATTTGCCTTTTGGGTTGAAATCGGCGCCGCCTTTGCCCGCCCCCATGGGCAAGTCCGTGAGGCTGTTTTTGAAGGTCTGTTCAAAACCCAGGAATTTCAGCACGCTGAGGTTGACGCTGGGGTGAAAACGCAGGCCGCCCTTGTAAGGACCTATGGAATTATTAAACTGGACCCGATAGCCTCGATTCACATGAATATCACCGTGGTCGTCCTCCCAGGCCACACGAAAAGACAATGAACGATCCGGTTCGCACATGCGTTCCAAGACCCGGTATTCCAGGTACTTGGGATGCTGGTTGATGAATGGGATCAGGCTTTCGGCCACTTCTTCAACCGCCTGTAGAAATTCTGGCTCGTGCGGGTTGCGTTGCCGCACCGAGTTGAGGAAGGTGTCCAGTTGCAAAGGTTTTGGCATGGGAAGCTCCGGTCAATGGCAGGAGGCTATTCTAAAACGTCACGCGGTGCTTAGGGAACCTCTGATCGAATCGTGACACGGCATCTTGTGGCGTAAAACCGTCCATTTCTGCGTTGCAAACCTTCACAATAGCTGGCTATTACG
>WGBZ01000197.1 GCA_015494035.1 Lysobacterales bacterium
CGTATTGGTCGCCGCCACGGACCTTTTCGTAGGCCGCCAGTGCATCGGCGTTTTGTTGCAACAACCAGGCCGCTTCGCCCTGCAGGTACCACAGTTTGTCTTTTTGTTCGGCAGACAGCTTCGGGTCCATGGGTTGCGCCTTGAGTTGCGTAAACAACTGTTTGGCTCGCGCCTTGTCCTTGCCTTGCAGGGCCAGCAACAAGCGCTTGAAAATGATTTCACGGTTCTGTGGCAGTTTGGCGTAAATGGCTTCGGCCGCTTGCAGTTGGCCTTGTTGGCGCAAGACGTTGGCCAGCGCTTCGGAATAGTCCGGGTTATCGGGGTAATGTTCGCTTAGCCACTGGTATTCGGCCTGGGCCTGCAAGGTGTTCTTGTTCAGCTCCAGTAGTCGTGCGTGCCAGAAGCGGGTTTTGGGGTTGTTGTCATCCAGGGCCACGGCGCGTTCGGCCAGTTGCAGGCCGGTTTCGCTCTCACCCATGGCGGCGGCCAGTTGGCTGAGAATGAGCGGAATTTCCGCGCTGCGGGTTTTTTCGCTGGCGCTGTGCAGTTTTTTCAGCCAGGCCTCGGCCCGCTCGCGCGGTAAGCCCGCCACCACCTGGGCAATGGCCTGCCAGCGTGTCGGGTCTTCACCGGCCGCTTCCAGCATGCTGTCGAGTATGTCTTCAGTGTGCTTGGCATCGCCGGCCTTGAGTGTGGTGCTGGCCAGGCTTTGCAGCATGGCCCATTCGACTTGCTTGTCGGGCTTGATTTCCTTGCCATCGGCCGTGCTGATTTTCATCTTCACGCCTTTTTTTGGCGGGGTCAGGTCAGTACCGGCTTTTTTGGGCTGGCTTTGGCAGCCGCCGAGCACCGTCATGGCCAGAATGGTCGACAGGATGGACAACAAGGAAGCGTGTTTTTTTGCCATGCGTGTGGGGTTCCGCAAACAGGTTTTGAAAAGGTCACCCGACGATGAGGGCATAAGGTCCTCAGCCATCAGGTTAATCATCGGATTAGTCAATAGACCGGAAATCGCGGTAATTGTTTCGCCAGACTGGTCACTTTGATGGACGAACTTACGGCGAATCCTGGCCCAGCAAGTCAGCCTGGTGCTTCTGCATCAGCGGCTCGATCACCACATCGAGCTGGCCTTGCAGGATTTCCGGCAATTTATACAGTGTCAGGTTTATGCGGTGGTCTGTCAAGCGACCCTGCGGGTAGTTGTAGGTGCGAATGCGTTGCGAGCGGTCGCCGCTGCCTACCTGCAGCTTGCGGCTTTCGCTTTGTTCGGCGTGAATGCGCTGCTGTTCGGCCTCCAGCAGGCGCGAGCGCAACAGGTTCATCGCCTTGGCCTTGTTCTTGTGCTGGGAGCGTTCATCCTGACATTCCACCACCACGCCAGTGGGCAGGTGAGTGATGCGGATGGCCGAGTCGGTGGTGTTGACGTGCTGGCCACCAGCACCGGAGGAGCGGAAGGTGTCAATGCGCAAGTCGGCCGGGTTGATGTCGTACTCAGTCACATCATCGATTTCGGGCAGCACCGCCACGGTGCAGGCAGAGGTGTGGACACGGCCCTGGGATTCGGTGGCCGGCACGCGTTGCACGCGATGGGTGCCGGATTCGAACTTGAGGCGGGCATAGGCGCCAGCGCCTTCAATGCGGCTGATTATTTCACGGTAGCCGCCGTGCTCGCCTTCGTTGGCGCTGATGATTTCCACTTTCCAGCCCTTGCTGTCGGCATAGCGGCTGTACATGCGGAACAGGTCGCCGGCAAAAATGGCCGCTTCGTCGCCGCCGGTGCCGGCGCGGATTTCCAGAAACAGGTTGCGGTCGTCGTTGGGGTCTTTGGGCAGCAACAGCAGTTGTAGCTCCTTTTCCAGTTGCTGCTGTCGCAGCCGGGCTTCTTTCAGGCTTTCCTCGGCCAGTTCCTTCATTTCCGGGTCGTGGCGCATTTCCTCGGCCTCGGCCACTTCCTGTTCGGCCTGGCAGTGGCCGCTGTAGGCTTGCACCAGCGGTTCCAGCGCGGCGTATTCGCGCGACAGTTTCTGGTAGCGGCTCTGGTCGTTGATGACTTCCGGGTCGCTCAGCAACATGGCCAGTTCTTCGTGGCGTTCGCTGGCTTCCTGCAGTTTTTGGCGGATTTCGGGGTTCATGGTTTGTCGCTGTCGGTCTGTGGCGCCTGATTTTCGGTGGCGGCCGGGTTTTCCACCGGGTTGGCTTCGTCGGCAGTAAGTGCCTCGGCCAGATGGTCTTCGCAATTCAGATTCAGTAGGC
>WGBZ01000198.1 GCA_015494035.1 Lysobacterales bacterium
GAGTTTGTCAATGAAGTCAGCCACTGGCAATGATTTTTCCAGCATGTCTGACACCAGGCCGGGTTCGGCAGCGCGGCTGTCTTCGCCACCGTGCTGCTGCAAATGCTGACTGATCGACATTTTCGCTGTCTCAGCCACCAGCCACTGGCAAACACCCTGCCGCCAGTGCGCCAGGGCCAAAAAAAGTTCCGGATGATAAAACCCGTACTGGCGATGGGGATCGGGCAAGGCGGCCAGGCTTTCAACTGCCGGCCCGGTGCCAAAGGGCACTCGATCCGAGAATCGGCTGTGCAAGCTGATCACCGGCAAGGGATTGCATGGAGAGCCTGGAGAGCCGTTGCTGGACACGCCGCTGAGGTTGCGCACGCCATCGGCTTCAACCTTTCTGACAGGCCGGTCAGTCGTGTCCGTGCGGATGGCTCCTACCTTGGCCAGTTTGTTGAGCAGGTAAAAGTCCTCACCGGCTGCTCGCCTGGGGAAACCGCGCACCTGGGCATAAGCGGCTGCGGAGACGATCAAGGCGCTGCCCAGGGCGGTCCAGGCATAAGCCGGGTTGATCAGTTCAATACCAACCCGATACAAATGCAGGCGCAAGTCATAAAATTTCTGGGCGGTATGGATGGCTTGCGGCCCTTGCTTACCTGCGCCTCTGTCACTATTTTCACTAATAGTGCCATGCAAGCGGTGTTCAAAAGGCAAGCTCAGCGCCACCACACCCGCAGGAAGGTTGTTAATGGAGGCAAAGTAACCGGCAGGCAACCGCGCATCGGCATCAGTGGAAAACAGCCAGGGCTCGCGGACTGTTCCGGAGACGATGAGTTCCAACAGGCAATCGGCGGCCAGTTTCCGTGCCAGACCAACGCCTTGCTGACGTGGAATGGGCCGGGTCGCCTGGCAACCGGAATCATTACGCACCAGCACCAGGGCATCGGGCCGGTCATCAAATTCCAGCCAGTAAACACCGCTAGCGCAGTGAATCACGCGGGAGGCGGCTTTTTTCTGGGCCTCCAGCCACTCACGATTGCGCCGTTGCCAGTGTTCAGTCCGTGGGTGTTCATCCGGCCGGTTCAGGCACATCACGGCCAGCACATCACGAACCACACCACTGCCGGATGCAGTAGAGCATTGGGCAAAAACCCGCCTGAGCAGGTCATCATTTTCGCCACACACCGGAATAATCACGCCATAACGCCAGTGCCGTTCTGGTACCGCCTGGCGCAGTGCTCTGGCTGCTGCAATGGCTTCGGCTTCCGCGTATGTGCTCAGGTATTGACGCAGGGGTCGGGCTTTTTTGGGGTCGGTAGTCATGTGGCCCGCCACGGTAAATGCCCCTGGGTGGGAACCGTGATCTGACTCAATGAACAGCGGCCCGTAATGGCAAAGAGCGAATTATCTCTGCTTCGATATCCAGCAGTTCATCCAGCCGTTGGCTAACTACTTCATTGTCAAAATAGCGGTGCGCCAGGCGCATAAACAGGGTGTAATGGCGGTGTTCGGCATTGGCCAGGCGCACGTAAAAATCCTTGAGTTTTTCATCCTCCAGGGCCTGTCCGATCAGATAGAAACGTTCATGCCCGCGCCGCTCGACAATGCTGAAAACCAACAGCCGATCCAGCAGGTATTCGGCATGGCCCCGGCGCACGTGCGTGAGTAAGGCATTGATATAGGGGTCTTTTTCGTCATTGAACTGGCGCAGGCCGCGTTTGATCATCAGCTTCATCACTTCACGGAAATGCGCCAGTTCCTCCAGTGCCAGGTCAATCATGCCCTGCACCAGCTCGGGCTTGTCCGGGTAATGCTGGACCATGGACATGGCCAGTGCCGATGCCTTGCGTTCACAGGCCGCGTGATCAATCAGAAAGCGATCAAAGTCCGATTTGGCCACATCCACCCAGGCCGGGTCTGTGGCGCAGCGCAATTCGTAAGTTTCCATGGTTTTTCTTGCACGGGTTAAAGCCGCGTATTATCCGGCCTCGGTGGCCTTGCGTCCAGTCTGGCTGGCCTCTACCGGACTCTTTCTGACGATTGTCGCTTCTACCAGGCGCTTAGCCTGACATAAATACCTACTATCACACGCAACAATTGTTAACCGTCACAAGACACCGGGGGTGAATCAACAGCGGTAAAATGAAGTTTCTTCACTAAAAAAGAGAGGGACATCATGAACAAAATTTCAATCAGCAGTCTGCTGGTCATCGGCCTGAGTCTGGCCGGTTGTTCGAGCATGAAGCATCAAAGCAACGATGAAAAGGAGCGCATTGCCACCCTGGAATCGAAGCTGTCGGCCACCCAGAGCGAACTCACGGCCATACAACGCGAAAACATGGCCCTGAAGCAACAACAGGGCGCCAGCGATGGCAGCGTGTCTGATGCCAGTGGCGGCATGGATACCAGCGCCTATATGTTGCCACCAAACGCCAAGCCTGGCGAATGCTATGCCCGGGTTTTGATTCCACCTTCATACACCACGGCCGAAAAACAAATCGTCAAATCGCCCGCAGCAGAAAAAATTGAAGTAATTCCTGCCGAATACGAGTGGGTCGAGGAACGCGTTATGGTGCATGAAC
>WGBZ01000199.1 GCA_015494035.1 Lysobacterales bacterium
CAGCAATTACAGCCAGCGACCTAATCCATCTTGGCGATAATGGCATCGGCAAATTCGCTGGTGCCCACTTGGGTGGCGCCCTCCGTCAAACGGGCGAAATCGTAAGTAACGGTCTTGTCGGCAATCCGGTCCTTGATAATGACTTTCCCGTCCGGTTTCTTGCCATCGTATTTGTCCCACAATTCCTGTTCTGTAATGGTTTGATCGGCAAATTCTTCGGCCGCCACTTCATAACCCCATTTCCGGAACGCCCCTTCGGTGAACTTCATGATGTTGCCTTTATGCACCAGGGTCACGCTGTCGCGGTTATTGTCGATGGCATACTGGATGGCCTTGCGAACCAGGCGCTTGGTGCCAAATTCACTGATGGGTTTGACGCCCAAACCGGCGCCATCAAAAAATTTCGCCCCCAGTTCCTCACGCAGAAATTTGGCCAGTTTTTCATTTTCCGGAGTGCCGGCTTCGTATTCGATCCCGGCGTACACGTCTTCTGTGTTTTCACGGAAAATGACGATGTCCACGTCTTCAGGGTGTTTCAACGGCGAAGGCACGCCATCGTAGTAGCGCACCGGCCGAACGCACGCGTAAAGGTCCAGCTCCTGCCGCAAGGACACGTTCAGCGAGCGAAAACCGCCACCCACGGGCGTGGTCAATGGGCCCTTGATGGAGACTTTAAGGTCCTTGATGGCTTCCAGTGTTTCAGCGGGAAAGTAGTCGCCATCATAGATTTTGCTGGCCTTTTCTCCGAGGAACAGTTCAGCCCAGTGAATTTTGCGCTGGTCACCATAGGCTTTTTCTACCGCTGTGTTCCAAACACGCAAGCTGGCATTGGTAATGTCCGGGCCAATGCCATCGCCCTCGATAAAACCCAGAATCGGGTTATCAGGAACCACCAGTTGATTGTTTTCGATGCGAATTTTTTCACCCGCTTCCGGGTAATGGATATGCTTGAAATTCATAAGGCCTCCTTTGGCGCACATGGGTTTGGCGAATCAAGCCGCCCTGCCCTGCAGATGACATGATCGGGCAATGTCGACTCGTTACTGCGTTGTTTTCATTTTATCCCAAAGCCGCGCCTTTGACCGTTTTTGTGGCACAGGCCTGTCACTTTTATCAGTTAGTCAGCAGGTGTTTCATGATCAGAATCAAGTTTCGACAGTCTTTGAACAAGGTGTGCACAAAACCCGTTATCTCCGATACAATGCTGACATGATGTTGCACAATCTCATCAGCGGAGAAACCACGCCGCTGCCCGCTCAAGGGCTGTTCGACTATTCTGGCCAGTCAGCTGCCGAACCGGCGCATATCAGTTTAGAGCGCCGACCATTTGGCCATGTGTTGCGGGTGCTCTCTGGCCGCATCACCGTCAATAACCACCCCATCCGTGAGTCCGCCCTGCTCTACCCTGGCGATGAACTGGTGGTGGGGGAAACCCGGCTTGTGTTCATTAGCGACGAGAATCTGCCGCCGCAATGTCACGATGCACATCGTCTGGCTGATTCCTCCAACAGCCATCAGGCATACACTGACCCATCCGATTCCTCTGGGGAAGATGCGCTGGGCAATAATACCACGGGCATTCGTTGGTTAAGTGGCCCTGATAGTGGACATTTTCAGCCCATAGAGCAGGAAACCCTTCCCTGTGACGCCATTCGTCTTCATCCTTATGCAGGAAGTCTGGTCTTGGTGCCACAGCCCATGAATACGGATAAAAAACAGCCATTGACTCTGGTTAATGGCTACGCGGTGTTCAAGGACAATGCCTCCCCGGTGCTTCTTCGCCATGGCGACGTGGTGCAGGCGGGCGATTGCCGCTTTCGGGCAGAAATCCCCGGCTCTGCCGGTGAGTCCAGTTTCAGCCCGTCGCACCCGCACAACATTCAGCTGTCCGAAGAATACCGGGATGATGCCGTGCCATCGCCAGCTTCTGCCTCCGGTACAAGCCTGTGGTTGTGGGTGCTTGGCGGTGGATTGCTTGCCCTGATGGCCCTTACCTGGTGGCTCAAAACCCATACCTGAGCGAATCATTCGCCCTGGTCGGACCTCATCGGTCAAATCACCGTACAAGCCAATACAAACCCAATAAAGGCGCAATAAAAAAGGCGCCAACAAGACGCCTTTTTTGGTATTAGCCCGTCAGCCCGGTATGTCGGGTTGACAGGTTAACGGGTCGCTCAACGGGCTGAGCTGTCAGGGCTTAATGGGATTGCCATCCTTGTCCAGTTTGATGACTTTACCGTAGCCAAGTTTTTTGATTTTGTCTTCCACTTTGCCCATGTCACCCACCACGACCCAGGTTAGCTGGCCAGGCTTGACGTGGTTTTTGGCGGCGGCATTGACCTCACTCAGCTTGACCGCACGGACTTCCTGCGGGTACTTGTCCCAGTAGTCGTCCGGCAGTTTGTTCTTAACCAGCTTGGCAATGTCACGGCCTACGGCACGGGCGGTTTCCCAACGGCCAGGCAGTGTCAGCACTTTCTTGTCCTTGGCACGGCTGAACTCGGCTTCAGTCACAGGCTTGTCACCAATAATGCCAGTCAGCTCTTTCTGGATTTCTGCCATGGCTTCGGCGGTCTTGTCTGTCTGAACCGGCGCCCACACCAGGTATGGACGTTGTGCCTGGGTATCAAAAATCATGCTGCGAGCCCCGTAGGCCCAGTGCTTGTCTTCACGCAGGTTCATGTTGATGCGCGAATTGAAGCTGCCTCCAAGCACCTCATTCATCAGTTCCAACGCCACTTCGTTGTCCTTGCCATAAGGTGGCAGGAGTTCGGCGGCCAGAATCATCGACTGCTGGGAGTTGGGGCGATCAATCACGTAAATCACCGGTTCGGACGGTTCACTGACCGTGTCCAGCTTTTTGCCGGGCACATCGCCGGCTTTCCAGTCCTGGAAGGCCTTTTCCAGTTTGGGCTTGAGTTCATCCATGCTGATGTCACCGGTGACAATCAGGGTGGCGTTATTGGGCTTGAACCAGGTCTGATAGTATTTTTTCAGGTCTTCGCGGGTCATGGAGCTGACTGAATCCTCATCGCCAGACCCGGAGAAAGGCAGCGAATAGGCATGGCCTTCACCATACAGCAGTTTGGGCAGCACACGGAAACCCAGGCCCTGGGGTGATGATTTCTCCTGGCGGATACTGGCAATTTGCTGGTTTTTCAAGCGCTTGAACTCCTTTTCAGGAAAGGCGGGATGCAAAATCACGTCGCTGTAGATGTCCAGCGATTTATCCAGGTTTTCCTTCAGGGTGGTCAGCGAGACGCTGGAATTATCCAGCCCGGCACCGGTACGCAGGTCCGAACCCAGTTGCGCCAGCTCGCCGGAAATTTCCAGCGCATCACGGTTTTTGGTGCCTTCATCCAGCATGTTCATGGTCAGGTTGGCTGCACCCGGTTTGATCAGCTGGTCAGCCGCATAACCGGAATCCACCAACAGGTTGAAATTGACCACCGGCACGGCATCTCGCTGTGCCAGGATGACGTTCATGCCGTTGGAAAGCTTAGTCTTTTGCATCTTGTCGAACTTGACCACCGGTGGTTCTCCGGCATCAGGAATTTTACTGCGATCCACTGTGGTGGCCACCGGCTTGTAATCCGGGAATGGCAACACTTCCAGCTGGTATTCGCCATCAGTCAGGTATTCGTCAGCCACCTTGACCAGGTCCTTGCCTTTGGCTGCCTCGATGCGCTTGAAGCTTTTCAGGTAATGGTGCGGGTCGTTGGCAAACACCTGATTGCGGGCCAGTATGTCGGATTTACCACCAAAACCGCCCACGCGCTCCATGCCTTTGATGAAATCAGCGCGGTAAGCCGTTTTGATGCGTTTCAGTTCGTCCTTGGTGGGGCCTTTGTCGATAAATTTAGCCACTTCCTCATCAATGGCTTTCTCAATGTATTTCAGGTCCTTGCCAGGCAGGGCCGTTGCCACAATGCCAAACAGGCCGCCCAGCTCGGAGTTAAAGGAAAAGCTGTCCACATCCGATGCGACTTTTTCGTCATAAACCAGGCGTTTGTACAAGCGAGATTTCTTGTCGCCAGAGAGCACGGACGCCACCAGCGCCAGGTTATCGGCTTCCGGGCTGCCCCATTCTGGCACATTCCAGATTTTATAGACCCGGGCCTGTGGCACACGGTCGTACATGACCTGTTCGTGTTTTCCGGTGCGCTTGGCCGGCCAGGCTTTTTGTTTGGCCAATGGCGGGCCGGACTTGATGTCTCCAAAGTACTTGAGCACTTTCTGGTGAACTTCTTCGGGATTCACGTCACCGGCAACAACCAGTGTGGCATTGGCCGCGCCGTAGTTGGTGTTGAACCATTCCTTGACATCGTCCAGCGTGGCTGCATTAAGGTCTTCCATGGAGCCGATAACTGAATGTGAGTACGGGTGGCCCTTGGGATAAACGTTCTCCAGGATGGTGGAAAACACCTTGCCGTAGGGCTGGTTCTCGCCCTGGCGCTTTTCGTTCTGTACCACGCCCCGTTGTTCATCCAGTTTGGCCTGATCGATAGCACCAATCAAGTGGCCCATGCGATCGGATTCCATCCACAAGGTCATGTCGAGGGCGTTTTTGGGCACCACTTCGAAGTAATTGGTGCGATCCTGATTGGTGGTGCCATTCATGCCGGTGGCACCCACGCGGTCAAAAGGCTTGAACCAGTCGTCATTGTAGTTTTCGCTGCCGTTGAACATCAGGTGTTCAAACAGGTGGGCAAAGCCCGTACGGCCCTCTTTTTCATCCTTGGAACCCACGTGGTACCACACGTTGACGGCGGCAATGGGTGCCTTATGATCCTCGTGCACCAGCAAGGTCAGGCCGTTAGGCAGAACGTACTTGGTGTAAGGGATGGTGATGTCCTGAAGGTCAGTGGTTTTTTCGGCCTTTTTGGCCAGGCCAGCGAGCGAAACGCTCAAACCGGCCACCAGACCGGCGGCCACTAACCATTTCTTGAATTTCATGGGTGTGTATCTCCCTGAGTTTGGAAAGGTGGGTATAACTGCCTGATTTTAGCCCGATTACGGTGGTTTCCCCATAGTCCAGAAGTCATGGTTATCAAACGGTTATCAACCCGGCAAACAAGGCTGAAGGTGTTTGCATCCTGTCAAGATTGCCCCGGGGGGCTAAACCCATACACACAAAACCGGTTGCCGTGATTGTTTTCAAAGAGCTCGAAAACAGAGTTCAGACGACAACCGGTTGGCCGTTAGTGCACCCGTCAGTGAGTGAAGGAATCGTTCAGGCTGGGTGTGCCTGTCAGCGGCCGCCTTCCAGCGCCTGACTTACCTGTTGCAAACGCTGTTTGACTTCAGCGGCTAGCTCTGCCACGTCATCACGATCCACCAGCGTCAGCACCGCAGAGGGGTCCATAAAAGACACCACCGTCTGGCCATTTTCGGTTTCCCGCAGCACCACATTGCACGGCAGCAGCAGACCAATATCCGGTTCGGCTTCCAGCGCCTGGTGCGCCAGCGGCGGGTTGCAGGCCCCCAGGATTTTGTATGGGAGCTTGTCCACGTCCAGTTTCTTTTTAAGGGTTGACTGGATGTCAATCTCGGTCAGCACACCAAAACCCTGCTCTTTAAGGGCTTCAATCACTTTGGGCTCACAGCTTTGCAGATTTTCCGGCAAGGTCACTGAGAATTTATACATGGCTTTCTCCTTGGTTGGGTTAATCAGAATATCAATACATCTTATGTGGTGGTTGCGCGGCGTTTCCACAAGTAGAACACCGCGGGTAATAACAGCAAGGTCAAAATCGTCGCTGAAACCATACCACCCACCATGGGAGCAGCGATGCGACGCATAACTTCCGAGCCGGTGCCGCTGCCCAGCATGATGGGTAACAGGCCGGCAATAATCGCGGTCACTGTCATTGCAATGGGGCGCACGCGTTTCAAGGCGCCATTAATGATGGCCTGGCGAACGTGCGCCTCATCCAGTGTCTCATCGCCTTTGAGGTTGTCTTTCTCCTGCTTCAGGGCCTGATTCAGGTAAACCAGCATGACCACGCCGATTTCCACCGCCACCCCGGCCAGGGCAATAAAACCCACCCCCACGGCCACTGACAAGTTGTACCCCAGCAGGTAAATGGCCCACAGACCACCCACCAGTGCCAACGGCAAGGTGCCGAGAATAATCAGCACCTCGCTGAAGCGTTTGAAATGGAGATAGAGCAACAAGGCAATGATGAGCAGGGTCACCGGTACCACCACCGCCAGTTTTTTATTCGCCCTTTGCATGTATTCAAACTGCCCGGACCAGCTGACCGAATAGCCCGGGGGCAACTCGAGTTCATCGAAAACCTTTTGCCTGGCCTCTTCCACATAAGAACCCAGGTCACGGCCTTCAATATCAATGAAAGTCCAGCCATTCAGGCGCGCATCTTCGGTCTTGATGCCACCGGGGCCTTTTTCCACGCGAATATCAGCCACATTAGACAGGGTGATCCACTGCCCTTTGCTGGTCACCACCGGCAGGTCGCGAATGTCCTGTACCGAATCGCGAATGTTTTGTGGATAACGAACCGCGATAGGGTAGCGCTCCCGCCCTTCAATGGACTGAGAAACGTTCATGCCGCCAATGGCACTGGAAACCACGCTCTGGATCTCAGCCACGGAAGCTCCGTAGCGGGCGGCTGCATCGCGATCGATATCCACCGTGATATAGCGCCCGCCAGTGACCCGCTCGGAATAAACGGAAACCGTGCCGGGAATGCCCTTCACAATGCGCTCCACTTTCTTGCCCAGGGTTTCAATCACACTCAGGTCATCGCCGGCAATCTTGACACCCACCGGTGTCTTGATGCCGGTTGCCAGCATGTCGATGCGATTCTTGATGGGCATCACCCAGGCATTGGTAACACCCGGAATCTTGACCACCTGATCCAGCTTACGCTTTAGATCCGCCATGGTCATGCCTTCGCGCCATTGATCCCGGGGCTTGAGCAGGATGGTGGTTTCAATCATGGTCAGTGGTGCCGGATCGGTGGCGGTATCGGCCCGTCCGACTTTGCCAAAAACACGCTCCACTTCGGGCACGGTTTTGATCAGTTTGTCCGTGATTTGCAGCAATTGCTGGGCCTTGCCGGTGGAAATGGCTGGGAAGGTAGTGGGCATGTACAACAGATCGCCTTCATCCAGTTCCGGCATGAACTCCGAACCCAGGCGGTTCCAGGGCCAGACCACTGACAGCATCACCAGCAACGAAACCACCAACAAGGTTTTGGGCGCTTTCAGAACCAGGTTGATAAAGGGCCGGTAAGCGGCCATGAGAAACCGGTTGACCGGGTTTTTGTGTTCGGGCGTGATTTTCCCGCGCACAAAAATACCCATGAGCACCGGCACCAGGGTAATGGAGAGCAAAGCCGCCCCGGCCATGGCAAAGGTTTTTGTGTAAGCCAGCGGGCTGAACAGGCGGCCCTCCTGGGCTTCCAGTGAAAACACAGGCATAAAACTGAGGGTGATAATCAGCAAGGAAAAAAACAGCGCCGGACCAACTTCTCTGGAGGCACTGGCAATGGCTTGCCAACGGCTTTCCCCAGGCTGCCGGTTTTCCAGCCGTTTGTGTGCTGTTTCCAGCATCACAATGGCCGCGTCGACCATAGCCCCGATGGCAATAGCAATGCCGCCCAACGACATGATATTGGCGCTCATGCCCATTTTCTGCATGACAATAAAGGCCAACAGAATACCCAACGGCAGTGAGAGCACAATAACCAACGCTGACCGCAGGTGGAAGAGAAAAATAGCACACACCAGCGCCACCACAATAAATTCCTCAATTAGCTTGTCGCGCAGAGTTTCTACAGCGCGGTTGATCAGCTTTGAGCGGTCATAGGTGGTGACAATTTCCACCCCTTCAGGCAGCCCTTTTTGTAATTCAGCCAGCTTGGCCTTGACGTTTTCAATAGTGCTCAGGGCATTTTCACCATAGCGCATCAGCACCACGGCACCGGCCACCTCGCCTTCGCCATCCAGTTCGGCAATACCACGTCGTAACTGGGGCCCGGTTTCAAAATGGGCCACATCAGCCAGTGTTACCGGGGTGCCATTGGCATCGGCCTTAAGCACGATTTTTTTCAGGTCTTCAAGTCCCTGGATATAGCCGGTGGCCCGCACCATGTATTCGGCTTCGGCCATTTCCACCACCGCGCCGCCGGTTTCTGCGTTGTTTTGCCTGATGGCCATCTTGACTCGCTGCAAGGGGATACCGAATTGTTTCAGGCGCGCCGGATCAACCACCACGCGGTATTGCTTGACCATGCCGCCTATGCTGGCCACTTCGGAAACGCCGGGAACCGTTTGCAGTTCGTACTTCAGGTACCAGTCCTGTATGGAACGCAGCTGACCAAGGTCATGCTTTCCGGTGCGATCAACCAGTGCGTACTCAAACACCCAGCCAATGCCCGTGGCATCCGGGCCAATGCTGGTTTTTGCGCCATCCGGCAAGCTCGATGCCACCTGTGACAGATATTCAAGCACCCGCGAGCGAGCCCAATAGAGGTCGGTTTTGTCCTCGAACAGGACATAAACGTAAGAGTCGCCAAAGAACGAATACCCGCGCACGGTGGTGGCCTTGGGCACCGACAACATGGCCGTGGTCAAGGGGTAGGTCACCTGATCTTCCATCACCTGGGGCGCTTGCCCTGGCCAGGATGTTTTGATGATCACCTGCACGTCGGACAAATCCGGCAAGGCATCCAGTGGGGTGTTTTTGACTGCCCACACGCCCCAGACGCCGGCCGCCAACGAGAGCACCAACACCAGAAAACGGTTTTCGATGGACCAATCGATGATTTTTTTCAGCATATCATTGGTCTCCGTCGCTGCCGGCAGCCCGCATCATGCTGGCCTTGAAGCTGGCTTCGGAATCCAGCAGGAACTGGCCGGAAACCACGACATTCTCCCCTTCATCCACGCCCCAGGTAATTTCGGTGTACTGCCCGCTTTCAATACCCAATCCCACCGGTCGGGCAGCAAATTTACCCTCGCCCAGTGCCAGGATGACGCGGTTCTCGTCCCCCAGCCGGATCACGGCCTCGCTGGGCACATACAGGATGTTGTCCTTGGGTCCAGCGTAGATGGTGGCATGAGCCAACTGGCCGGGTTTATAAGCTCCCTCGGGGTTGTCAATGGACAGTCGCGCCATGACCGTGCGGGTTTTGGCATCCAGCTCTGGGTAAACGTATTCAATTTCCCCTTCCTGGGTGGAGCCGCCTTCGATGGCCAGTTGGTAATCCACCGGCAGGCCTGCCTTGATCAGGCGAAGCTTACGCTCTGGTGCCTGCAGCATCAGCCAGACCTGATCTAGTACTTCCAGGCGCATCACGGACATGCCCGGCTTGATAAAGCTTCCCTGACGCGCATTTACATGCGCCACAACCCCATCAATGGGCGAATAAACTGACACATTTTCCATGACCTTGCGCTGCTTCTTCAGTTGCCGAATTTGTGCGGCGGACAAACCCATGGCGCGCAGGCGAGCTTCTGCGGCACGGATCAGGTCTTTTTTGCCGGTGGCCAGTATCTGTAGGAAATCGCGCTGGGCGCTGTTCAGTTCAGGCGAGTAAACACTGAAAAGGCGCTGTCCGGCCTTCACTTTCTCTCCCACTTCCTGGACGCTGGTATCCTGTAACCAACCGGCAAAACGCACTTCCACGTCCCGAATACGGTTGCGGTTGACGGTGACAAAACCCGGTGCCCGTATGGCGCGCCAGAGTCGTCCGCGTTCCACCGGAGCGGTGCGAATGCCCAGGTTCTGGACCATTTGCGGGTCTATTCGGATGCTGCTGCCATCGTCCACTTCATCGGCATACACCGGAATCAGGTCCATGCCCATGGGCGATTTGCCAGGCTTGTCGCGACGGTAATTGGGATCCATGGGCGCCACCCAGTACAAGACCTTGCGTTCGCCCGGCCCGCTTTTGCTGTCGCTGTCGTTGTTCTGGGCCTGTGCGGGAAAGCATGAAAAGCTCAGGCTGACACCCAAAAACAGTGCCATGGGAAAAATGAATGGTTTGCGTAAATTTATGCTACTCATTGCGCTGCTCCTGTGTGTTCGTGGCCATGTTGATGGGTCGTCTTGCCTTGATCGTCTGTTTTGCTATCGGGTTCCGGGCTGCTTTCCAGCACGCTCAGCCATCGCCCTTGCAGGTAGCTCAGGGAGACCCAGCTTTGCCATTGCCGAACCTGCCAACGGATGGCGGCAAGCTGGGTTTTGAGGAGGTTCTTCTGCGCCAGAATGACCGGAGTGAAATCACCGGTACCGGCACTGTAGGCGTCTTCGGCCGCCTGCACATTGAGTTTGGCTTCGGTTAACAGACGCTGGCGATATAATTCACTGGCCTGCTTCGCCTGTTGCCAACCGCTACGGGCACTTCCCAGTTCAGCCTGTAGCTGGAGCCATTGCGCCTGACGACGATCCTTGGCCGCTTCGCGGGCAGCCAGGGCAGCGGCCACCTCGGCATCTGTGGCACCACGCCGGGCGAAAGGCAGGTCAATACTGGCCGTCAGGGCAAACAAGTCATTGCGTTCGATGCCATTGGCGTCGGTACCAAACCGCTTGCGGTATTCGCCCCCGATCATCCATTGTGGTTTTTTCTTTTCCTGTGCCAGGCCAATGGCTTCCTCGGCTGCACGGACCCTGGCATCGTGGCGTTTCACAGCCGGGTGCTGGGCGAAGGCCTGCGGGGCGATTTTGAGTTCCTCAGCCTGAGCAGGCAGGTCAGGCCAGCTGGGATCACCATGGCCGGCAATACTGTGGTATTCCGACTCTTTGGCGGCCATCTCTTCAGTCACGCGGATCAGTTCATCTTTCAGTCTTAGCCATTCCAGGCGAGCCTGAATCACGTCCTGTTGTTGTGCCCTGCCCTCTGCCAGTTTGTTTTCTGCCAGTTTGATCAGCTCGGACAGCAACTGCCGGTTCTCGATGAGAATTCGCTTTTTGTGTTGCAAAAAATAGAGGTCCAGCCAGAGCCGCTGGGTTTTCCGCACCCGTTGCAAAAAATTGGCCTGGCTGTCGAAGGCAAAACTGTTGGCTGTTGCCAGTGAATGGGCCTTGAGTAGCTGACGTGTTTTGCCGCGGGGTATGGCCTGTTTTAGGCCAAATCGCCATTGAGTGGTGGGGTTTTCTGTCAGAGACAATCCATCAAACGGCACATTGAACAGCCCGGTGGTGAAGACCGGATTGGGCAAGGCGCTTTTGGCCGTGGCCAGGTGTTTAAATTGACGGGCTTTGTTCTGCCCCACGCGCCAGCTCGGGTCATGACGCCGAACAGCCTCGGCCACCAGACGGAATATGACTTCGCCCTGCGTGTTATTCGCCTCATTGAGGGTTGAATCGGGAGTGTTATGGGGCCGCCCGACTTGTACCTGAGCGGTGAGCAAATCGCCGGGACGCGATGAGCCATCGGCGTGCGCGGGTAATGTAACAACCAGCCACAGGGCACCCAGCGCGTAGCTGACAGCCCGGGTCTTGAAAAAAATCTCCATGGTGCATTCCTGTCTTGAAATTAGGGATCAGGCAAGGGACGCAGGCCGCTTCAGGCACTTGCGTATTGCCAGAAACTCCACACCCGGAAGCCGTTGACCGGTCACAGGCGCAGAATAAAAACGGGAATGTCAGGCGATGGGAGGTCGAAAAGGAGGTAAAACAGGTTGTTGCAGCCAGTGAATCTGGTGCAGGTCGGTGATTTTTTGCGCCTGCAGATTGAGGAGCAGATTTGGCAAGAGATGAAAGAGGACAAAACCGGTGCCAAAATGGCAAGTAGACTGGCACTGGCAACCGCCGTCATCGCAGCAATCGCAGTCGCCCCCAACTGAAGCACTGGCCTGTGTTGTGCCATGGCCATGACTGGCGCCAGCTGAAAGACCCCTGGAATGCTTGGCCATTAAGGCACTCATGGCCTGATGGTGATGACTGTTGGGACGGTTTGCGAGGCTCTTGTGCCCTTCATGCTTCACGTCATGCTTCAGGGCAGTGCCGCTTTCCTGAGGCGCTTTGTGTGACTGGCTGGTGGCGGAGTGCATGGCACAGGGCGAAGTGGCAGCTGCCACAGGTGCCAGCCACAAATTGAACACCGCAAGAAAAACCAGCCCGTATCGCATGAATGCCTCAGTTATTTGATCACGGCGAAGCGTGCCTGTTCGCCTAGGGAACCTCTGATCGAATCGTGACACGGCATCTTGTGGCGTAAAATCGTCCATTTCTGCGTTGCAAACCTTCGCAATAGCCTGCTATTACGTGCAGTTTGCGCCTTGAACTGAACAATTTTTCACAACAATCTGCTCGCGCCAGATTCAATCAGAGCTTCCCTAGATGTGTTGGATGAGAAAGATTCTCATTAGTTCCACATCAAGCAGTATAACGGCGATAACCGGTGATCTCAAGGGACTTAAGGAAGCTCTGATCGAATCATGAGCACGCATCATCTTTTGCCCCTTTTCTTTTGCTGAACCTTCCTGGCCTTTTTTTGCGCTTGCTTCTGGGCCCGGTTTTTGGCCACGGCTTTACTGGCGGCTTTCTTGATTTCCTTGTGGACTTTCCGGGTTTTCTTGCGTTGCTTTTTCTGCCGCGACTCGAAGGCACTTACCTGTTCGCGTATGGCTTTCTTGGTCTGCTTGACCTGGCTGGCGGCCTTGCGTGCCTTTTCAGCGGCCTTGCGCGCTTTTTTGGCTGCTTTACGCGCTTTTTTGATGGTTTTCAACAGCAATTTTTCCAGCTCCTGAATTTCTTTCTTGCGGTTTTTTTTCTTGCTGGACATGACCTAGTACTCCTGTTTTTGTGTTTTTAATCAAACTGGCTGGCCTATATTGCCAGAACCGGCTTGCCGAGGGTTGCCCGGATTGACCGGCTGACTCAATCGCGGCTTTCGTCCTGATTGGCATAGATGTCACGCACCGAGCCGATAATTTTGGGGTCCGGTGTGCCGACGATGCTCTCGTCCTTGTCCGGATAATCCAGGTTTGAGAGAAAATGCCGCATGACGTTGATGCGTGCGCGCTTCTTGTCATCAGATTTGACCACCGTCCAGGGCGCATCGGCCGTATCGGTGTGAAAGAACATGGCTTTCTTGGCTTCGGTGTAGTCATCCCACTTGTCCAGGGATTGCAGGTCAATGGGGCTGAGTTTCCACTGTTTAAGCGGGTCATTCTGACGTGAATGGAAGCGACGCAGCTGTTCCTGGCGGGTCACGGAAAACCAGTATTTATTGAGTATCAGGCCCGTGTTGACCAGCATGCGCTCCAGTGCTGGAACCTGTCGCATAAACTCCAGATAGTCCTTGTCGGTGGTGAATCCCATTACCTTTTCCACACCGGCGCGGTTGTACCAGGAACGGTCGAAAAACACCATTTGGCCGCGGGTGGGCAAGTGCTGGATATAACGTTGAAAATACCATTGGCCGCGTTCGATTTCGGTGGGTTTTTCCAGCGCAACAACGTGAGCGGCACGTGGGTTAAGGTGTTCCATAAACCGTTTGATGGTGCCACCCTTGCCCGCCGCATCGCGGCCTTCAAAAAGCGAGACGATGCGCTGACCGGACTGGCGAACCCAGTTCTGGGCTTTCAGCAGCTCCGTTTGCAGCAGGTGTTTTTCGTGTTCGTATTCCTCAAGACCCATTTTTTCCGGGTACGGGTAATCGCCGGCCAGGTAAGACAGCTTGAGCAGTTTCTTGCCGGACAGGGCGTTGCCCTGCTTCATGACATATTCCGGGTTGGTGTATTTTTTCAGGGTCTTGCGCGCCGTCTTTCTGAGGGCTTTTTGCTTCGCCTCCTGTTTGGCCTTCTTTTTGTTCTTTTTGGTTTTCTTAGGCGAGGGTTCGGGCACATGAATGGCGGTGCTTGGCATCGCCTGCACCCGGTTATCGGCAAGTTTCAATGTCGTCATGTTTGACCCTCCCGGAAAGACCGGGGCCTCAACATGGCCCCTTGGTTGTTATCAATTTAGCACAGGTTAATGGTGATAAGCATGACCTGGGTCAATTGGCGTGCGCAAAAAAACCCTGCCGGTTCGACCAGACAGGGCTTGGAATCAATCCATTGCCGGGGAGATTCTGGTTAGGGAAGCGCTGATTGAATCTGGACGAAGCAGATTATGCGGAAAACGTTCGAGAACAAGGCGAAGTTCGCAGCCAATAGCAGGCTATTGGCAAGGACTTCAACGCAGTTATCGGACGTTTTAGGTATGAGAAGCGAGTTCACGATTCGATCAGAGCTTCCCTAGGGAAGCGCTGATTGAATCTGGCGCGAGCGGATTGTTGTGAAAAATTGTTCAGTTCTAGGCGCAAGCCGCACGCAATAGCAAGCTATTGCGAAGGTTTGCAACGCAGAAATGGACGATTTTACGCCGTAAGATGCCGTGTCACGATTCGATCAGAGCTTCCCTAGGTAACCACCTCAAAAACCGGCGTGTAAACGCTGCCAGGCAATTTCATCCGGCCCTGCTCCACAAACGTGCGCAACAGCTTGTCCAGTTTCTGCATCAATGCCGGATCACCGGAGATTTTGAAAACGCCTTTTTCTGCGATTTCCCGTCGGCCAAATTCCTTCACGTTGCCGGCCACAATGCCGGAAAAAACGCGCCGCAAATCCCGCGCCAGGTCTTCAATGGGCTGATCGCGATGCAAATTCAGCGCGGCCATGTTTTCATGTGTTGGAATAAACGGTTTCTGGAATCCTTCATCAATCTTTAAGGCCCAGTCAAAGTAATAGGAAATTTGGTTCTTGCTGCGGTATTCCTTCACCTCATTGATGCCCTTGACCATTTCCTTGGCGACTTTTTCCGGGTCGTCAATAATAATCTGGTACAGCCCGGTGGCTTCCTTGCCTAGAGCAAACTCGATAAAGTCATTGATCTGGGCAAAATAATCGGCGGATTCTGCCGGGCCGGTCATGATAAACGGGTATTTCATGTGGCGGTTGTCCGGGTGCAGCAAAATGCCCAGCAGGTAGAGGATTTCCTCTGCCGTGCCCACGCCGCCGGGGAAGACAATAATGCCGTGACCCAGCCGCACAAAGGCTTCCAGGCGCTTTTCAATGTCCGGCATGATCACCAGCTTGTTAACGATGGGATTCGGCGCTTCAGCGGCAATGATGCCCGGCTCGGTGATGCCGATATAACGGCCGTCGTGAATCCGTTGTTTGGCATGCCCCACCGATGCTCCTTTCATGGGGCCTTTCATGGCGCCGGTGCCGCAGCCAGTGCAGGTATCCATGCCTCGCAACCCCAACTGATAACCCACGTTTTTGGTGTACTGGTATTCGTGCCGGGGAATGGAATGGCCGCCCCAGCACACCACCAGGTTGGGTTCCTTGCCGAACTGGTGCACCTCGCCCCGGCGCAGAATTTCAAACACGAAATTGGTGATGCCCGAGGATGTATTGACGTCGTAGTGACTGGGCCGGGCCAGTTCAGTGTTCTGGAAGACAATGTCACGCAGCACCGAAAAAATCGAGTCGCGAATACCTTCGATCATCTTGCCATCAACGAATGCCTGCGCCGGGGCGTTGAAAAACTCCAGGTGTATGCCACGTTCCCGGGGCAGCAGGCGCACGTCAAAATCGGGATAACGTTCCAGCACCGCCATGGCATCGTCTTCCTTGGCGTCGCAGTTCAAAACCGCCAGGCAACACTTGCGGAACAAGGCGTGCACCGGACTGTTGCCCACTTCCATCATGGACTGCACTTCTTCCTGCGAAAGCAGGGTCATGTTACCCCGAGCCGCAATGATGGTATGGTCGATCGTGGGTAGATTGTTACAATTCATGGAATCTCCTTTATTGTTGTTATTGTCTGTGGTTGTTTATCGAGAAGGCTAAAGATGGCAACTGCCCAAGCCTTTCTTTTTCAGGTAATGCTGGTGGTAGTCTTCAGCCGGATAAAACGTGGTCGCCGGGGTGATTTCCGTCACAATCGGGCGCGAATACTGGCCGCTGGCTTCCAGCGCCGCGCGGGAGGCTTCAGCCATTTTCTGCTGCGCCGCGCTGTGAGTGAAAATCGCACTGCGATACTGACTGCCCACATCGGGGCCCTGCCGGTTTTTCTGCGTCGGGTCATGCAGTTGCCAGAAACGTTCCAGTAACTGCTCGTAGCTGATGCATTGCGGGTCAAACGTCACCTGCACCACTTCCGCGTGTCCGCTGTTGCCCTGGCAAACCTGTTCGTAGGTCGGGTTTTGCAGATGACCGCCCAGGTAGCCGGCGCGGGTTTCCAGCACACCGTCCAATTCATCAAAGGCCGCCTGCACGCCCCAGAAACAGCCGGCGCCAAATGTTGCCAATTCTTTCATTGTGCTTTCGCTTTTCCTCGTGTTAGACATACCTCGCGTACTTGTTTGCGCGGGTAAGGGATTGAGCCGAACAGAGCATTCTAGCCGATGCCGCGGGTTAAAAAAACCCTCGCCCTCTAAGGAAGCTCTGATCGAATCGTGAACTCGCTTCTCACACCTGAAATATCCGATAACTGTGTTGAAGTCCTGGCCAATAGCCTGCTATTGGCCGCGAACTTCGCCTTGTTCTCGAACATTTCCGGCATAATCTGCTTCGTCCAGATTCAATCAGAGCTTCCCTAGGCGGCACATGGTCTGACCCGGTAAAAGTGTTGATGCTTACAGCGGTTTTTTATCGGACAGGTACAGCTTGTCGGAAAAGCTTTTAACCCATTTGGGCCGGTACACCACCATCAGCGTCAGCAAGGCGCCATTGAGAAAGCCTTCGCCAAACAGCAACAAAGGCACCACATACAGGAATTCATGCAGGATTTTCTCGTGCGCCACCTGTCCGGTGGCTTCCAGCCAGGCCGCCCAGGCCAGGGCCGTCAGGCCGAGGCTGATGACTGCGCCCCAGAAACCGGTGGCAAACACGTAAATGAAGAAGTTATGCGACAGTTTTCGCTGGATAACCCGGTGCACCAAGGTTATCCAGGCAATGGGTAAAAAGCCCCAGATCACTGTTTGCGGCACCACATCGGGCCAATGAATCACGCCCAAAGCGGCCAGGGCCAGGTTGACAATGACCACCCCAAGCATGGCGCTGGGCCAGAGAAACATCAAGGTAAAGGCTGTCAGCAACAGAAAATGCAATTCCAGCCCGGGGGTAATGGCGGCACGTGCGCTCCAGAAAATACCCAGTGTGACCAGCGCGGCAAAAAACAGGTGCTGGCGCCAGTCCGGGTATTCGCTGGAAAAATTTTTCCACGGGAAATGGCGCACAGCCAGGACAAGGCCCAGAACGAATAAGGCATAGACAATCAAATGAGGCAGGTCGGTGTTCATGAAGGGCATTTGTAATCTCCCCATTTTTAACGGGAGTTAAAAGTAGAGGCTCCTGTCGCCATAGCGAGTTTCTGCATTGGCGTTATGCCCCCGAGAGCCATATTTGGCC
>WGBZ01000200.1 GCA_015494035.1 Lysobacterales bacterium
GTCAATACAATACGAAGGCATGTTTGATAAATCCCCGCTGCGGCGGGGATTTTTTATGGAGGCTTTCCGTGGATTTTTATTCGTTAGGGAAGCTCTGATTGAATCTGGCGCGAGCAGATTGTTGTGAAAAATTATTCAATTCAAGGCGCAAGCCGCACGCAATAGCAAGCTATTGTGAAGGCTTGCAACGCAGAAATGGACGGTTTTACGCCGCAAGATGCCGTGTCACGATTCGATCAGAGCTTTCTTAGGTTGCGCCGGAACAATTGACTGCGACATACTGAATAGCCCAATCGTATAATAGCCCCCGGAATTGACTCAAAACGAGGGCAGAGTGATCACTTCCCATACTTTTTCCGGCTGAGGCGGCATGCGCAAGAAACTCCTGTTTGTGGACCTCACTCACCCCGTTCCCTATGACCCCGAATCGGTGCGTAAACAGGCCGTTGGAGGCACCGAGGCCAGCCTGATGCGCACCGCTGAGCTGTTGGCAGAAGCCCATGATGTTTGCGTGGCGCAAAAAGCCAGAAAAGCATCCTGGGCGCAGCATGGGTTTCTGAACTATCGACCACTGGCAGAAGCTTTAAAGCATTTTGAGACCGATCAGGTGGTGGTGTTGCGGAAATTCCAGGCACTCAAACCGCTGCGCCGCCGTTATCCCGATGCCGGCTTGCATTTGTGGCTGCACACCTACAAAAGCCACGAGTACACGCTGAAAAAACCGCTGTTGCAACGCCTGGGTGTGACGCTGGTGGGCAATTCCCGCACCCATGGTCAGCACCTGGACGCGCTGCTCAACCGGTCGCTGGCTGGCAAATGGCTGGGGTTGGCCGGTGGCCCCGTGCCGGTGCGCTATTGCTATAACCCCGTTCCCGTGCCAAAGCTGACACAGCCACTGCGCCGTGACCCCAACAAGCTGATTTTTCTGTCGGCCCCCAACAAGGGGCTGGATCATGTTGTGCGGGCTTTTCAGGTGGTGCGGCAATCGCTGCCGGATCTGCGCCTTTACGTGGCCAACCCGGGTTACCGGGCCGATGCGGCCTTGTCGCGGGAATCAGGCATTGTGCCTCTGGGGGCCTTGCCGCATAAAGAGGTCATGCGGCATCTGGCCGAGTCCCTGTGTGTTTTTTACCCACAGGACAGTTTCGCGGAAACCTTTGGTCTGATTTATGCCGAGGCCAATGCCTTAGGCGTGCCGGTGCTGGGTTGTGATGTGGGCGCGGCGCGGGAGGTGCTGCACCCGGCCAACCCGCTGGTCTCGGCCAATGATTACCCGGCAATGGTGCGCCTGTTGCGCCAATGGCAGGCAAAACCACCCGCAGTGGCTTATCGGGAAGCGTTTTCTGCCCGCAACGTGTACAGGCAGTGGCAACGGGTTTTTGCAATAAGTGATTGATTGAAGGGGCAATCGGGCTGAGTCGCGCTCAACAAAGCGGCGAGCTTGGGGGCTTGGGCAAGGGTTTCCAGGTTGTCACGCGTCCAGGTCAGGAATCAGCAGGCTTTCCAGCCGCGCGATGGTGTCTTTCAGGCGCAGCTTGCGTTTTTTCAGGCGGGTGATCTTGAGCATATCGGGGTGTCGGGAGTTCACCATTTCCTGAATGATTTCGTCCAGATCCCGGTGCTCGGTTTTCAGTTCCAGGAGGCGCAGGGCGATATCGGCGGGTTGTTTGGTGTACATGACAGTTGTGAGTGGGTTTGCAAGTGGCTCAAGAGCACCTACAATACACCATTCCCTTTGTCTTTTCCACAGGTCATACTGCCCGTGAACCGCAGCGCTTATCCCTCAAAACTGGCCAACAAGCTCCGTCGCCTGGCCGGTCAGGCCATTGCCGATTACGCCATGATCGAAGACGGCGACAAGGTAATGGTGTGCCTGTCCGGTGGCAAGGATTCCTATGCCATGCTGGATGTGCTGCTGGCCTTGCAAAAGAAGGCGCCCATCCAGTTCAGCCTGCTGGCGGTCAACCTGGATCAGAAGCAACCGGGTTTTCCCGCGCATGTCTTGCCGCAGTACCTGGAAAAACTCGGGGTGGAGTATCACATTATTGAACAGGACACCTTCAGTATCGTGAAGAATACCGTGCCTGAAGGCAAAACCACCTGTGGTCTCTGTTCCCGCTTGCGCCGTGGCATTCTGTATGGTTTTGCCGAACAGCATGGGGTGAGCAAAATCGCCCTGGGGCATCACCGCGAAGACGCGCTGGAAACCCTGTTTCTGAACCTGTTTTACGGCGCCACAATGAAGGCCATGCCACCCAAATTGCTCAGTGACAACGACAAACACGTGGTGATTCGACCCCTGTATTACTGTGCCGAGGCGGACCTGGCGGCCTTTGCCGAAGAACGGCAGTACCCCATTATTCCGTGCAATCTGTGTGGTTCTCAACCCAACCTGCAACGCCAGACCATTAAGGCCATGCTGGCTGAGTGGGAAAAGAACGATCCGGGTCGAATTGAAAACATGGCGCGCGGCTTGCGACACGTGGTGCCTTCGCACCTGGCCGATGCCACGCTGTTTGATTTCTCGGCCCTCAAGGCGAAAGGCGATGCCGCACTTACTGCAGCCAAGGCCAACGATGCCCCAGCCGCATCCGTATTACCGGCGGGCTTGCGCCTGCGAATTTCTTCATGAGCAGCAAGCTGGCCGTCAGCCAGGTTCCCTAGGCTAACGGCCAACATAACTGCTGCTTTGTCTGAATCCTTTCTCTTACTGAACAAGGAAAAACTATGTGGTTTAAAAATGCCCGACTCTTTCAACTGGACGAAAACTTTTCCATGGACACTCACGCCCTGGACGACGCCCTCAAGTCCAAACCCCTTAAACCGTGTGGGCCTCAGCAGCTCAGTTCAACAGGCTGGGTGTCGCCCTTTGGCCCCGAGGGTGAACTGTTTGTGCTGCAAAGCGGTCAGGCGCAGTTGTTTTGCCTGGGCGAAGAAGAAAAAATCCTACCTGCTTCGGTGGTCAATCACCACCTGGAAGAAAAACTGGCGGCCATTCGCAAAGAAACCGGTTCGCCGGTGGGGCGTCAGCACAAGACCGAGCTGAAGCAGCAACTGGTGTTCGAACTGTTGCCGCAGGCTTTTGTCAAACCGAAACGCACCCAGGCGTATTTTGACAATGCGCAAAAACTGCTGGTGGTGGACAGTTCCAGTCAGAACGCGGCCGAAAATCTGGTCAGCCACCTGCGCGATACCCTGGGCAGTATCAAGGCCACGCCGTTTGGCGAGTCTTCGGCCATTGCCAGTGTCATGACACGCTGGCTGAATCAGGGTCACGCCGAAGGCGGGCTGGATTTCGGCCATGAACTGGTGCTGGAAGACCCAAAGGAAAATGGCGGCGTCATCCGTGCCCGAAAAGTGGATATGCTGGCCGATGAAATGCAGTCACACCTGGATAACGGTTACACCGTCAAGGAAATGGGGCTGATTTTCAACGATCGCATCGAGTTTGTGCTTGGCAATGACCTGGGAGTGCGTAAAATCAAATTCACGGACGTGGTGCTGGACCAGCTGGACCATGCGGTGATGGAGTCCGACGCGCAAATGCTGGACACGCACTTTACCCTGCTATCGCTGGAACTGCGGGAACTGTTTAAAACCCTTTTCGGCATTTTTATTATTAACCTGGCATCGCCTATATCGATGCCAGGTTAATACCTCTGAGAGATGACCACACGAAAATGACCACACAAAGCTGCAACGAAGTCACCGCCAGCAACGACACCCCGGTGGCCGGGGCCAACAGCGGGGAACTGGCCGGTTGGGAAACCCGCTTCAAGGCCTGGATTGCCGATGTGCCGGTGGCCGATGCCGCCCACGATCTGGCTCACGTGCAGCGCGTGGTGGTCAATGCCAGACGTTTTGCCCAAACCGAAGGCGCCGATCTGGCGGTGATTATTCCGGCGGCCTGGTTGCACGACTGTGTGGCGGTGTGCAAAGGCTCGGATCAACGCAGCCTGGCCTCGCGACTGTCGGCAGACAAGGCCATTGAACTGTTGCGGGACTGGGGTTATCCCGAGCGATACTTTGACGCCATCCGGCACGCTATCGAAGCCCATTCCTGGTCGGCGGGCATCGCCCCGCGAACCCTGGAAGCCAAGGTGGTGCAGGATGCCGACCGCATCGACAGCATAGGCGCCATCGGTGTGGCTCGGGCCATTTTGGTCGGGGGCACCCTGGGGCGCGAACTGTATCACCCGGATACCCCCTTGTGCGAACAGCGCGATCCGGATGACAAACGCTATACACTGGATCATTTCTATTCCAAGCTGCTCACCCTCAAGGACGGTTTTCACACCGCTGCGGCCCGCGCCGAAGCACGAAAAAGGCATGATTTCATGCAGCATTACCTGGCCACACTCAAGGCGGAGGTGATGTGAGCCGGCAGCGGCTCATTGGCCTGGCGCTGGCGGTGAGCATCGGCTGCTTGCCCTCGCCCCCGGCGTTGGCTGACAGTGATGCCAGCGGACAGTCGACTGCGAAAAAAACGGCACACATACCGGCCAATTCAATCGAAGAGCACCGTGTCCTCTTTCAACGCCTGTACCAGGCTGCCTCCACAGGCAAACTGGCGGGCATCAGTGCTGAGGACAAGAAAAAACTGGCCAACTACCCCATTGCCCATTACCTGGATTTTGCCCTGATTACTGCCGGATTCGACCGTCACGGCGTGGCGGAAAATTCGCACCAGGTTCAGGCCTTTCTCACCGCCCATCCCCGCAGCCCGGCGGCAACACGGCTGCGGCACCGCTATTTGAGCTGGCTTGCTGCTCACAAACACTGGCATGAATACCTGAAATTTTACCAGCCGGCCGGGGCCAGCGTGAGCGAACAATGCCATGCCCTGTGGGCCGAAGTCAGCCAGTCAACCAAATCGCCAACGGCGCTGGATGACCGGATTGAAAAGCTGTGGCTGTCCGGCGCCTCCCGGCCCAAAGCCTGCGACTTGCTGTTTACCTGGTGGAAAAACCGCGGCGGCATCACCCCCGAGCGCGTGCAAAAACGGTTTAATCTGGCTTTTTCCAGGCGCAATGGCTCGCTGGCCCGGTACCTGGCCGGTCAACTGAAAAAACCACCGCTGTGGATGAAACGTGCTCTGGCGTTGCTGGAAAACCCCACCCAGGCCTTGCAGGAGTCCGTGCAGTGGCCAGTGACAGAAAAAAACCGCCAGCTGGTGTATCAAACAGCCCTGCATCAGGCGCAGAAAAAACCGGCCTGGTTGCGCCCCCTGTGGCCCAGGCTTCGCCGTCACTTCGGCTTTGAACCGGCGCAAAGGCGACGGATTGAATACCGTATCGCCTTGTTTGCGGCCACCGATTACGAGCCGTTTTCCATCAAGGCCATGAAGTCCCTGCCCAAAGACTGGCAGGACGACCCCTTGCGTGCCTGGCGCGTGCGTTACTGGTTGCAGCAGCAGCGCTGGCGCGAAGTGGCACGGGAAATCGAGGCCATGCCAGCGGCCCAGCGCAACCGCGAAAGCTGGCGCTACTGGCTGGCGCGGGCGTATGCCAAAACCGGCAAGGTGGCCAGCGCGCGCAAGGTTTTTCTGGACCTGGCTCAGAATGCCAGCTACTACGGCTTTCTGTCTGCCGACCACCTGCGTTTGCCTTATCAGATATGCCAGCAGGACAGCGCCATACCGGCGGCGTCCTGGCAGGCGCCGGCCGCCATTGAGCGGGCCATCGAGCTGTACCACGTCGGCCTGGTGGATTTTGCCAAACGCGAATGGAATCAGGCCTATTACGGTTTGAGCCGGCGGGACAAACTGGCCCTGGCCGAACGGGTAAAAACCGAAGGCTGGCACAACAAGCTGATGGCCATTATGGGCGATACCGGCCACTGGAAAGATTACCGGCGGCGTTTTCCGCATGCGGAAACCGAACACATCCGGCACAAGGCCCTGGGCCAGAACCTGTCGCCGGAATGGATTATGGCCGTTATTCGCTCTGAAAGTGGCTGGGATCCGCACGCTGAATCGCATGCCCATGCCCGTGGCCTGATGCAGTTGCTGGATACCACGGCCGCCCGCTTGAGCAAAAAACTGGGCCTGGCATATGCCGGCCCTGAACAGCTGTTTGATCCGGTTTTCAACACCACCTTGGGTATTGCCTATCAGCGTGAGCTTTTCGACCGCTACGGCAACCAGCCCATACTGGCTGCCGCGGCCTACAATGCCGGTGAACGGGCTGCCGAACGCTGGCTGAAAAACCTGCCTGGTTCGCCGGATATCTGGCTGGAAACCATTCCTTATCGGGAAACCCGTGATTACGTCACGCGCATACTGGCCTATAGCGTGATTTACGACTGGCTCATCAATCAGAAGCCCCGGCGCATCACACACTTTATGCCCACCCTGCCCATTGACGGCAAAGCGATCAAGCCCTGGCCCAGTCATTCACTGCCGAAACAGTTTGCTGAGGTGGTGTGTCGGGCACCCCGATCCACACTGAGGGTGGTCAAGGCAGAACCTGCTGGAAAAACACCGGTCGCTGTAGCGGGCCAGAAATAAGCAACGAATGAGCACTGAAGATGCGTAACACCACCGACAAACCGGCCCACAGCAGCAAAGAGCGGTCGCCGGAGAAATCCCTGAAGGCCTTTCTGGTGGGTGGGGCCGTGCGTGACCGCCTGCTGGGCCTGAAAGTGGATGAAGAAGGCCGTCAGCGGCGGGACCGTGACTGGGTGGTAGTGGGCAGCACGCCAGAACAAATGACCGAGCTGGGTTTTCGTCCGGTGGGGCAGGATTTCCCGGTCTTCCTTCACCCGCACAGCCATGAGGAATACGCCTTGGCGCGCACCGAGCGCAAGACCGCGCGTGGCTATCACGGCTTCCAGTTTAACGCCTCTCCCGAAGTCACACTGGAGCAAGACCTGGCTCGGCGCGACCTGACCATCAACGCCATGGCTGAAGACGCTGCCGGTCGCGTGATCGACCCCTTTGGTGGCCAGCAGGATTTGCAGGACAGGTGGTTGCGTCATGTTTCACCGGCTTTTGCCGAAGACCCGGTCCGCATCCTGCGCGTGGCCCGTTTTATGGCCCGCTTTGCGCCCTTGGGTTTTCGCGTGCACCCAGACACTTTGGCCTTGATGCGGCAGATGGTCGAAAACGGGGAAGTGGATGCCCTGGTGCCCGAACGGGTGTGGGCCGAATTGCGCCGGGCACTGGATGAACCCCGGCCTTCAGCCTTTATCGAAACCTTGCGTGAGTGCGGAGCACTGGCCAGGATTCTGCCGGAAGTGGATTGCCTTTGGGGCATTCCGCAAACGGCACGCTGGCACCCGGAAATCGACACCGGGGTGCATGTGATGATGGCGCTGGACAAAGCCGCCGCCTTGCCCAATGACGTCACCTACGCGGTGCTGGTGCACGACCTGGGCAAAGGCATCACGCCCAAGGAGGTGCTGCCGGGTCACCGTGGTCATGAGTCCGCCGGTGTGCCGCTGGTGCGCGCCGTCAGTCAACGGTTGCGGGTGCCACGGGATTACCGCCAGCTGGCCGAAACCGTGTGTCGCTGGCATTTGCACAGCCACACCGCCTTTGAGCTGCGGCCAAAAACCATAGAGAAGCTGTTTCGGGCCGCCGATGCTTACCGCAACCCCGAACGCTTTGAAAAGTTTCTGCTGGCTTGTCAGGCCGACAGCCAGGGGCGCAAAGGCTGGAGTGACAAACCCTATCCTCAGGCTGATTACCTGCGCGCCTGCTTGCAAGTCGCCAGCACGGTCAAACCCAGTGCAGATGCACTGGCAAACAAGTCTCCCACGGCCATTGGTGAATACGTGAAAAAAAGCCGCACACAGGCCATCGCCACGGTGGACAAGGCGCCATTTGTGGCACTGGACCTGTCCACCTGAGCACATCCATAACAGCAAAAAGCCCGGCAGAACCGGGCTTGCAAGTTGATTGAAACTGATTGACAGGAGCAAATCAGTGACGGGAATTGCTTTCCAGTCGTGCCATCAGGCTGCGGGCGATGGTCTGGCTGCGCAGGCGTTTGGTCTGTTCGCTTTTGCTTAAGGCGCTCAGTGACCGCGCCGGTGGCGCCTGCTTGAAAAGATCGCTCAGGCCATGCACAGCCTGGCTGGTGGCCACGGCGGTTTTGCCGTTGTCCACCGAGGACGGCCCTTCGCCGGTTTCGATAAAGGTGCGGCTGGCGGTGCGAAAGCCACGCACCGGGTAGAAAATGTTGTTGTTGCCACTGGCCTTGGGGTACAGCTCGGCCACGCCATCAAATTGATAGGTGCCAACGGTCAGGTAATAGGCCAGCCAGTAATCGGCGCTGTCGTTCACCACCACCACCACTTCATCATTGACCGGGTCGTAGGTGGCGGCCAGGTCGTGGTTTTGCAGGGCAAAGGCCGAACAGTAGCCGTCCACGGAGTTATCGGGCCGGCAGCCGTCGACAAAATCGGTGGTGCCGCTGCGGTCGAGGTTATCAAAAATCATCACGTCGCCATTAAACGGAAAAGTCACATTGGCACTGGAAAAATCAATCACGGCCTGCCATTCGCCCAACAGGCCCTGCAAGGTGTCGCCCAGCACCAGGCGCATGCGTTCAATGGGCTTGGCCTGTCCGCCAAATTGCAAGGTGGCGGTGGTCTCGGTGAGGAAGTTAATGGTCACTGGCCCCATTTCGCCCTGCAACGTAATGGGCCGCGTGTAGGCACAGTCAATGCAGGGGCCGCCATAGGTGTAATGCATGACCGAATCAAACAAGGCGTTGCCCTGCAATGACGCACCGGCGGTGTACCATTCCGGATTGCCATCAGTGTCGTAAACGTAAAAGGCCACGAACATGAAATTGTCCTGGATTTCAATGGCGTAGCCGCTGCCGGGCTCATCGGGGTTCCACCAGAAGCCGGACTCGGGCGTAAACGCCGAAACAGAAAACGCGCACACCAGGCTTACGGCGAGCGCGGAGAGGAATTTTTTCAGTGCAGACATGGAAGGCTCCTTTGTTCAGTTTGTCTTGCCCGCTATACTACCGGCTTTTCCTGAATAGCGAATGAACGATGCCCACAAACGCGGATCAAGCCTCGTCAGCCAATGCCGAACTGATAGACATTGGCGCCAACCTGAGCCACGACAGTTTTGATGCCGACCGCCAACAGGTCATTGCCGATGCACAGGCCGCCGGGGTGGTGCACATGGTGGTGACCGGCTCCAGCGTGGCCTGTTCACGCCAGGGCGCACAACTGGCTGAAGACTACCCCGGCGTGCTCACCTCCACCGCCGGTATTCACCCGCATCACGCCAGTGAATTCAGTGCTGAAGCCGAAGCGGCGTTGGCCGAGTTGCTGGCCTTGCCGCAGGTGGTGGCGGTGGGAGAAACCGGCCTGGATTACTTTCGCGATTTCTCACCGCGCCCGGCGCAGTTGTTCTCCTTTGAGCAGCACATCGCCCTGGCCTGTGAAACGGGCCTGCCCATGTTTTTGCACCAGCGCGATGCCCACAGTGATTTTTTGCCTATTCTGAAAGCCCACCGGGACGCACTTTCTGAGGTGGTGGTGCATTGTTTTACCGACACGCGCGAGGCCTTGTTTGACTACCTGGATCTGGATTGTCACATTGGCGTCACGGGCTGGATTTGTGACGAGCGCCGGGGCAAAACCCTACAGGAAATCGTGCACAACATTCCCGACAATCGCCTGCTGGTGGAAACCGATGCCCCCTATCTGCTGCCGCGAGACCTGGACCCCAAGCCATCGAACCGGCGCAATGAGCCCAAATACCTGCCCCACGTGGTCAAAGCCATTGCGCATCACCGCCAGCAGGATTGGCGGCTGGTGGCGCGTGTCAGCAGTGAAAATGCACGGCGGTTTTTCAGGTTTGATTGAGCGGAAATCGACAGGATCAGAGACGTTTTGTCAGTGGCCACGCGGTGAGTAGACAGGAAAGGTACAGCGCTCAGGATAGATGCAGGGCGTTATCCGGATCGATTTCGGCCAGCAACCGGCGCAGCTCGGCAGGTCGGGTCTTCTGGTAGAAGCGCCACAGGTTGAGAATGGCCGCCAGAATCAGCCCGGCGATCAGCCCGATCCACAAGCCTTCGGCCCCCATGTTCTTTTCAAACGTCAGCCACCACGACACCACGAAACCCACGCCCCAGAAAGCCAGAATGGTGCTGAACATCAGAAAGCGGGTGTCCTGCAAGCCACGCAGGGCGCCGGCGGCGGCCACCTGCAGTCCGTCGGCCAGTTGAAAGATACCGGCCAGAAACAGCAGGCTGACGGCCACGGAAACAATCAGCGCATCATCGGTGTACAGGTGCGCGATCTGCTCTGGCCAGGTAAACAGAATCATGGCAGAGATGGTTTGCGTCACCAGCGTCAGGGCAATGCCCACCCAGCCGGCGCGGCGAATGTCCTCGGGGCATTTGCGGCCCACGGCGTTGCCCACGCGAATGGTAATGACCATGGCCAGACCCAGCGGGATCATGAACAGCAGAGAAGCAAAGTTGAGCGTGATCTGGTGGGCGGCAATCACGTGCGGGGCCAGTCGCGAGGCCATGATGGTGACCACGGAAAAAAAGCCGGCTTCGGCAAACACCGCCACGCCAATGGGGAAACCCAGCCTGACCACACGCCGGATTTCGTGCCAGTCGGGCTTTTCCCACTGACTGAAAACGCCAAAAGGCCTGAAGTGCCGGTGCGTGCCGATAATGGCGCCATAAGCCAGCATCTGGCAGAACAGCACCGCTGCGGTGGCATAGCCACAGCCACGCACGCCCAGGGCCGGAAACCCCAGTTTGCCAAACATCAGTACGTAGTTGAAGGGAATGTTCAGCAGCAGGCCAAGAAAGCTGATGTACATGGTGTAACGCGTATGCGAGACACCATCGGCCAGGTAGCGAAAGGCCAGAAACAGGGTAAAAGGGAAAATGCCCCAGCTGATCGCTTTCAGGTAGCCAATGGCATCGGGACGCACCTCCGGCCGAGTGCCCATTAACTCAAAAACCGGGGGCAGAGTGCGCAGGATGACAAAGCTGAAAATGGCCAGTATCAGCGCCAGCCACATGACCTGACGGATCAGCGGGCCAATTTTCTCGTGCCGACCGGCCCCGTCCATTTCCGAAACCAGCGGTGGCGTGGCCATCAGAATGCCCAGCACAAACACCACCACCGAAGCCCACACGGCCGAACCCACACCCACCGCCGCCAGCGCGATGGAACCCAGCCGGCCGGCCATGACGGTGTCCACGAAGCTCATGGCCACCACGGTGATTTGCCCCAGTATCAGTGGCAGCCCCAGTTTCAGAGTCAGCAGCACGTGCTGTTTGATGCTTTTGGCTTGCATGCGCCCTATATTTCCTGAATAATCAATGACTTGCCCCCCTTTTTCCGGTTGGCGGCGGATCACTGGGCGGCGAGTGAATTGCCCGATTGTATCGGGTTTGGCGGTTTCTGCCCAGCGCAACCCGCGCCGAGGGAAATAATGAAAGCGTATCCGGTGAATAGAAACCGGCGCGGTCACAGAAAAACACACACTGCCAGTACTGGCCGACACCAGGGAGTTGTCATGTCAAAGCGAGCCATCGTCACCGGGGCCACCGGATTTCTTGGTCAGCATCTGGTTAACCAGCTGGTTGAACAAGGCTGGCAGGTGATTGCCCTGTGCCGGGATCATTTCAAGGCCGCGCATTTGCCCAAAAGCGTGCAGGTGGTATTAGGTGATATCACCGACCCGATGAGCCTGGACAAATTACCCAACGGGGCCGATGCCGTCTTTCACACCGCCGCCAGCACCAACACCTGGAGCCAGCGCAACGCCGAGCAGGATCGGACCAACCTGGAAGGCACCCGAAACGTGCTGGACATGGCCAGCAACAAGGGCGTCAAGCGCTTTATTCACACCTCGTCGGTGGTGGTTTATGGTACCGACGCCCACGATGTGCATGAAGACCTGCCCAAGGTCGGTGACACGTCGTGGATCAATTACGTGCGCACCAAAACCCTGGCCGAAAAAATGGTGCTGAACGAAACAGCCGGCGGCCCCATGCAGGCGGTGGTGCTCAACCCCACGCACATCATCGGCCCGGGCGACACGCGCAATTGGGCGCGCCTGATCCAGATGCTTGCGCGGCGCAAACTGCCGGCCATTCCACCGGGCGCTGGCTCATTTGCCGACGTGCGCTCGGTGGCCGCCGGACACATCGCCGCCTTCGAGCAAGGCCAGTCAGGCGA
>WGBZ01000201.1 GCA_015494035.1 Lysobacterales bacterium
AAAGGCCCTGTGGCGGCTGGTTGCGGTGAGCATGGCGCGTGCCGTCATGGTGGCGATGGTGTTTTATCTGGTGAGGCAGGTGATGCAGAACATCCAGCACCAGCAGTCACCGGCTGCCTGGCAACTGGGTGTAATTATTCTCATGGCAGCGGGCCTGGTGCTTATGCGCCGGGTGGAACGCTGGACAGCGGAAAACATGGGCCAGCGACACATTAACCGCATTCGCCGGGTGGTGCTGAAGCGACTGTATCGCACTTCAGTCAGGGACATTGGCCGGTTTTCCATCGGGGCCCTGACTTCACGCCTGGGTGGGGATCTGACCTTGCTCCGGCGCTGGTTTTCGCTGGGCTTTTCGCGCTTGATCAGCAATGCCATTCTGATTCTGGTGAGCGTCAGCCTGGTGGCCTGGATCAGTCCATCAGCGGCGTTGGTGGTGGCCCTGGCTTTGGCGTTGTCGCTGATGGTTTCTTTGTGGCTGGGCCAGCGGCTGCAAGATCACCTGAAACGCACGCGTCGGGCCCGTATTCGTTTGAACGCATCCCTGTTGGAAAGGTTGCAGCAGATGCCGGCCATCCGTGCTTTGGGTCAGGAAAACCGGGAGCTCAAGCGGCTTGACCGCCTGGGTGATTCACTGGAAAAGGAAGTCACACATACTGGCGCCGTGCTTGGTGCCATGCGGGGCATGGGTGAGGCCAGCGGGATTCTCCTGATGCTGGCGGTTTTCATTGCCTGGCAATGGTTTGGTCGTGAACTGCCTCCTGCCGATGTGGCCGCTTTGTTTTCGCTGGTTTTGTTTCTGGCCACGCCGGTGCGCGAATTGGGCCGGGTGCAGGAATACTATCGCGGGGCCCGACTGTCACTGGCCAAAATTGAAGAGCTGATGGCCTTGCCACGCGTGGTTCGAGGTCGCAGCCGTCAGATCAAGGAGCTGCCAAAAGTCGGGGCGGTGAGCCTGAAAAATGTTTACCTGGGAAACACCCTGCATGGATTCAGCGCTCAAGCTGAACCGGGTGAAAAAGTGGCCGTGATTGGCCCCAATGGCAGCGGCAAAAGCACTTTGCAACAGTTGATACTGGGTTTGATCAAGCCAGACAAAGGCACGGTGAGCTTACACGGCGTGAACCCCTTGTGCCTGCACCCGTCCGCCAGAGCCAGAAACACCGGCGCCTTTGGGCCGGACCTGGGTTTGTTACGCACCAGCCTGCGGCGAAATATCGCCTATCGCCTGGACCGGGTCGATGAAGACGAATTGCGACAAGTGGTGAGTTATTGCGACCTGGAAAAACTGGTGCATGCCTTGCCAAAGGGGCTGGACAGCCTCATCACTGACCAGTCAGGCAATGTGTCCTCCGGAGAACAGGCCCGCATCGCCCTGGCCCGGGCCATAATCGGCCAGCCAGCGGTGTTACTGCTGGACGAGCCAGAAAGCCACCTGGATAAACAGGGGCTCAAGCTGGTGCATCACCTGCTGCAGACGTATCCGGGAACCATTATCGTCAGCACGCACAGCCCGGAGCTGGTGTATTTGTGCGATCAAACCTGGTCTATGGCCGAGAATCGCGCCAGCATCATTAACCTGAATACGGTCAGGCACGTTTCAGAACAGTAAGATTTAAGGAACCAAGCACTATGTTAATGCCTCATGATTCCACCCGGATTTCCGATATCGCGCCTTCGGCCAACCGATGGTTTTCGCGCCGCTTGCCAAAACAGCGGGCACCCAGAAAACACCGTTTGGGTGGCGCCGGAAAAACGCCCTTTTGGTTGCAGTTGCCGGAAAATCCAGACTCCGAGCGGGTGTTGTTGCTGTTGCATGGTATTTCCCGCAATGCCGAAGCGCTTGTACATGCTTTTGCGCCGGCAGCGCAAGCCGCCGGGTATGTGACCATCGCACCGCTTTTTGAAAAGGGCAAATACCCGGATTTCCAGCGGCTGGGTCGCCGGGGCAAGGGGCCGCGGATTGACCTGATTCTGCAGGCGATACTGGAAGAAGTGTCTCAGGCATTGCAGATGCCCATTGAACGCGTTGATGTGTTTGGCTTTTCGGCCGGGGCGCAACTGGGTCACCGGTTCGCCATGGCTTATCCGCAAATGGTGCGAAAGATGGCGCTTGGTTCGGCAGGCTGGTACACCTTTCCCAGCAACGACCGCTACCCGTACGGCTTGCGATTGAAAGGAGAACTGCCGGGTCTTGAATTTGTTCCGGAGCGGTTTTTACGCATTCCCACCCGTGTATTCGTTGGGGACCAAGACACGCACAGAGACGAGTCACTCAATCGCAGCAAACGCGTTGATGGCATTCAGGGTTTGCATCGGCTGGAGCGCGCGACCCACTGGGTACAGGCCATCAATCAGGAAGCCATCAGGCGGCACCTGTCGCCCCAGGCAAAACTAGAGGTGATGCCCGGGGTCGCCCACTCATTTACCCAGGCCTGTCAGATGTATTCCCTGCCCCTGAAAATCACGCAATGGGTGGACGAAACCCAGCCGCTGCTGGCTGCCAAGGAAGGAAAGCAATGAGGCGGACGCGGTTTTACGGTTCTCTTTTTGTATTGGCCAGTGCCATGCTGTGTGCCTTGCCGGGTATCGCCAAGGTCAACATTGGCGGGCGCATTGAAGTGGATGCGGCCCATTACCGGGAGGACGTCACGCCATTGCAAAGTGGCACGGCCTTGCGAAGGCTGCGAGTGGATGTTTCAGGCAAGCTGTCTCAGAAATGGTCATTTTATGCCCAGACCGATTTGAAACACGGCCGCAATCAAGTGCAGCTGGCCTGGGTGAAATACCGCATCAACCGGCGCGACAGCCTGCAACTGGGCAAGGTGGAGATGCCTTTCTCACTGGAAAGCATCAGCAATTCAAAACTCAATCTGTTTATGGAACGGGCCTTGCCACTGGCTTTGACTGAGCGTTTTGGTCTGGGGGGCGTTTACAACCACCTGGGCAGAAACTGGAATTTTCGCCTGGGTGTTTTTGGTGATGATCACTTTAATCTGGGCGGGCGGGAGAATTACGGCCACAGTGTTGCCGCCCGCCCAGATTAAAGT
>WGBZ01000202.1 GCA_015494035.1 Lysobacterales bacterium
ATTCCTGCCTGAATCATCACGAAGGGCTGGAGAACCCCACCAGCGAAAACATCTGCCTGTGGATTTGGGATCAGCTCAAACCACGTCTGCCGGCCTTGTCGAGAATTGAAATCAATGAAACCTGCACCTCGGGTTGCGTGTACTGTGGAGAGCCCCAGGCATGAGCCAGCATGACGGGGCAAAAACGCTCAAAAAAGCCCAGGGACTGTTGCAACAAGGCTACCTCAAGGATGCCCTGAAAATTCTTGCCCGACTGGCAGCAGACATGCCTGAAACGCCGGGATTGAACACCACTTATGGCACGGCTCTGGCTTCTGCTGGCCGCTGGGCCATGGCAAGCACCTACCTGAAAAAAGCTTTGCAGAATCATTTGGACCAACCCGATGTACTCAATAACCTGGCGATCTGTCATCGCGGCCTGGGCAAATACCGCGAAGGGCTGGATAATCTGGAATACGCCTTGCGCCTGGCCCCTCGATTTGTGGATGCCTGGATCAACAAAGGTAATCTGCACAATGACTTGCAGGAGCCTGCCAAAGCCGCCTTGTGTTTTGCCCGGGCCGTGGCGCTGAAGCCGGAAGACAGCGGGCCATGGCGCTCTCTGGTGTATAGCCACCTGACTGCTGGCCAGGCGGACAAGGCACTGGATCTGTCACGCCAGGCACAGAAACGCTTTCCCACCGAGGCCGCCTTCATTGCCGCTGAGGTCGCTGCCTTGCAGGCCCTGGACAAGCAAACAGAAGCCCTGCAGCTGGCCCGGCAATGGGAGCAGCAAAGCCAAAGCCCGGAGGCCATAAAAACCTGCCTGCAGGCAGCCAGACTGACTGGCCAGGCCGAAACACTGATCGATGAAAAACAGCGGTTGAAAAGCCGTTACGGCCAATTACCAGACGTCGAAGCATCAGCAGGTGGACCGGATCCCCGTCAGCACGTTTCCTGAGCGCGGTCTTTAAACGTGATTGCTAACATGATCAGGGCAGGGCGAATGACACAGTTTCAGCCTTCAGTCCGGTTTTTGTTGGCGCTATGGATTATTCCCCTGATCCTTATCAGTGGTTGTCGCCACACTCCGCCCAAAACCGTGAATGACCTGTGTGCCGTGTTTGATGAGAAACCCCGCTGGTACAAAAAAGCCCGCAAGTCGCAGAAAAAATGGGGCACGCCCGTACACGTTCAAATGGCCATTATGCGGCAGGAATCCGGTTTTCGCTTTGACGCCCGGCCAGCCCGCAAAAAAATCCTGGGCTTTATTCCCGGTCGCCGGAAATCCAGTGCGTATGGTTTTGCGCAAGTCAAGAATGACACCTGGGACTGGTACCGGCGCAGCACGGGCAATCGTGGCGCTGACCGCGATAACTTCGCCGATGCCATTGACTTCATCGGTTGGTACACAAACCTGAGCCAACGGAAACTGGGCATTTCCAAGTGGGACGCCAAAAACCAGTACCTGGCCTACCACGAAGGTCATGGCGGTTATCAGCGCAAAACCTGGCGCGCCAAGCCCTGGCTGATGCAGGTGGCCAACAAGGTTGAAGCCACCGCCCGTCGCTATTCCGCCCAGCTTAAGGCCTGCGGTCGAAAGTAAAACCGAAATACCAGCAACTCCAACTGACTTGATTTCCATACATTTGCCCGCATGTAGTTACAAACGCCGGAACCAGAACTGCCCGGCCTGCAGCACATTCACAGAAATCTCGGGAGGAAAAATATGGACATCAATGCACTGATAATCATCGCCATTGTGGTAGCGGTGGCGTTTGCCGTATGGAAATTCGGTGGCACTGGTGCCGCCGGTGCTGGCGGAAAAAGCAGCGCAGAAAGTGAATTGCTGCGCATGAATCTGGGCGACAAGAACAAGGTTGAACGCCTGATTCAATATGAAATGCGTAAGAGACCGGGGCTGTCCCGCGCCGATGCGGCGCGCGCGGCGGTGGAATCCATGCGCTACGATAACCGGTAAATATCAATCATTCTTGAATCCATATAACCCGGGAGCAGTTCGTGTCACAAGGCAAGCCATTCACATCAGAAGACCATGAAACCAGCGCCGGCGGTGTGCCTGAACCTGCAACCGATGCTAACAAGAAGGCGGATGGAGATAAGCCTCGAAAGACGTGCCATATTTTTTACGTGTCCGATGGCACGGCCATTACTGCGGAAACGGTGGGTCACAGCCTCATCACCCAGTTTAGTGACGTCAAATTCATCCAGAAACGCCTGCCCTTTATTGATACAGTGAGCCGCGCTGAAGCCGCCGCACGCGAAATTCGCGCCGCCGGTGGCGATTGCCAGCCCATTGTCATTAACACGGTGGTTGATGAGGACTTGCGTCGGATCATCCGCGAAGCCAGCGGGCTGAAGCTGGATCCGTTCAATGGCTTGCTGAGCAAAATGGAAGATTACCTGGGCGTGAAGCGAAAAGCGGTGGTGGGCCAGGCCCACGGCATGTCCGATTACCAGTCCTACGAGGCCCGCATCAATGCCACCAACTACGCGCTGTCCCACGATGATGGTATCAACCTGGACTATGAACAGGCGGACGTGATTCTGCTGGGTGTCAGCCGTTCCGGCAAAACCCCCTCGTGCCTGTACCTGGCCTTGCAGTATGGTGTCAAGGCCGCTAATTATCCCTTAACCCCGGAAGACCTGGAGCGTTTCCAGTTGCCGGAAAACCTTTTGCGCCACAAGCATAAACTGTTCGGCCTGACCATTGACCCGTTTCGCCTGGCCCAGATTCGAGAGGAACGGCGCCCTGGCAGCGCGTATTCGAATCTCAAGCAGTGCCAGCGCGAAGTCTCCGAAGCCGAAGCCCTTTTTCAGCGTCACCAGATCCCTTTTCTTAATACCACGCACACCTCCATCGAGGAAATTTCCGGCAAGATATTGATGTCCCTAAATCTGAACAAACGCTTGTACTAAGGAACCACTGATCGAATCGTGAACTCGCTTCTCACACCTGAAATGTCCGATAACTGCGTTGAAGTCCTTGCCAATAGCCTGCTATTGGCTGCGAACTTCGCCTTGTTCTCGAACATTTCCGACATAATCTGCTTTGTCCAGATTCAATCAGAGCTTCCCTAATGAAACTGCTTGCGGATCTGGCCCACCAACGCCTGGCCAACCGTGTTGATGGCGGGGAAAATCTCACCCCTTTGCACGAGGAGCTGTATCGGCAACTGACCTTGCTGCTGCCGCAGGACTGGCAGGAACACAGCCTGCTGGAATCGCGCTTGCCGGGTAAACCGCCCTTGCGGGTTCAGGTGCTTGAGCATTTTCCCTATACCGACGAGATTGCCTTGTCTTATGCGAAGCCTGGACAAGCGGAAGAGGGTGAGGTGATGGTGGTGCGCCTGTATCACGACGCGCAAGTGGCAGAGCTGCACCATTGCAATGCCGTGGGTTATTTTCTCCGGCGTCTGGGACCGGCGGTTTCCGCTGAACTGCAGGCAGGAACGCGTCGTTCGCAAAATGCCTTTTTGCTCAAGTGGCTGGATTTTCTACTGGATGTCGGTTATCAGCACCGGCCGTGGTGTGTTTTGAATCCTGACGCAGTCTGATAAGCTCAACTGGCTGTTACGAAAAGTTTTTCTTCAGGATGTTTCCTGCGGCTTTCCTGCCGGGGTCTGATCAACGGTGGCCTGATTGCTGGGCGGGTTGTTATCCTGGCTTGGCAGGTTTTCTCTGGCCACTTCACGAATGCGTTCGATCATGGCATTGAGGCCATTGCTGCGTGTCATGGACAAATGGGACTGCAGCCCCAGTTTTTCGATAAATGCTGGTGTCAGTTGCAGGATCTCTTCCGGTGTGCGGTCGTTGTAAACCGCCAAAACCAGTGCAATCAACCCGGAGACAATGGCCGCATCGCTGTTGGCACGAAAATGAAGCCTGCCATCGGGCCGTTTTTCATGCACCATCCAGACCTGGGACTGACAGCCGTGCAGGCGGTTTTCTTCGTTTCGCTCTTTATCAGAAACAGGTTCAAGTTTCTTTCCCAAGTCTATGATGTACTGGTATTTTTCCATCCAGTCATCGAAGATGGAGAAGCTGTCCAGAATCTCTTGTTGGCGTTGGTCCACGGCGGCTTCCTTTTATTCAATGCGGTTGTTTACTATGAGAACAGGCGTTGGGCTCAGGACTTTTTCCAGCGCCAGCGCGTGCCCTCGGGAGAATCTTCAATCATCACGCCCAATGCTTGCAGTTTGTCGCGCAAACGATCAGACTCGGCCCACTGCTTTTCTGCCCGGGCTTTGTCGCGGGCAGCAACCAGGGCTTCCACTTCTTGTACCAGGTCCTCATCCTGCTGGCCGGGTTGTCCAAGGGCAAACCAGTCATCCGGTGACTGTTGCAGCACGCCCAATAGCTGTCCCGACCCCAGCAACAGCGCCTTGGCCCGGCTTTTGGCCTCGGGCCCCTCTGCCTTGGCCAGGTTTTTGGCCAGGCGGTTGATTTCAGCCAGGGCAATGGGGGTGTTGAGGTCATCATTCAAGGCCTGCCAGACTTTTTCGTCCACGGGCAGGTCGTTTCCAACGGGCACATCCTGATTGTCTCTCAAGGTGGCATAAATGCGATCCAGCGTGCGAATGGTTTTCTTCAAGTTGTCTTCGCTCCATTCCAGGCTTTGGCGGTAATGGCCGGACAACAACAACCACCGCAAGGCTTCAGCCGGGTATTGCTTGATCAGTTCACGGATCTGCAGCACGTTGCCCAGCGACTTGGACATTTTCTGCTGGCCCAGGTTCAGCATGCCATTGTGCAGCCAGAAACGGGCAAAAGTGTCCTGGCCGCTGGCACAACAGCTTTGCGCGCATTCGTTTTCGTGGTGCGGGAAAATCAGGTCACGGCCACCCCCATGAATATCAATGGTGTCACCCAGGTACTCGCGACACATGGCCGAACACTCGATGTGCCAGCCGGGGCGCCCGTAACCCCAGGGGCTGTCCCAGCCAGGCACAGTGTCATCAGAAGGCTTCCAGAGCACAAAATCACCCGGGTTCTTTTTGTACGGGGCCACTTCGACCCGGGCGCCTTCCAACATGTCTTCCAGCCGGCGATGGGATAAACTCCCGTATTTCGGGTAACTGGTGACATCAAACAGCACGTGGCCTTCGGCCTCATAGGCATGGCCTTTGGCAATCAACTCACCGATCATGGTAATAATTTGCGGAATGTGGCGGGTGGCGTAAGGTTCGATATCCGGTGACAAGACCCCGAGTGCCGCCAGGTCCTCATTGTAGATTTTGGCGTATTTGGAGGAAACCTCGTAAAAGGGCACGCCTTGCTCCTGAGCCTGTTTATTGATCTTGTCATCAATGTCTGTGATGTTGCGTGCGTAAGTCACCCGGGGATAGGCCTTTTTCAGCACGCGATAAAGCAGGTCAAAGACCACCGCCGGCCTGGCGTTGCCAATATGAGGCGGGTTGTAAACGGTTGGGCCGCAGACATACATGGTGACGTTCTGTGGGTCCAGTGGTTCAAATGGTTCCTTGCGACCACTTTTGGTGTTGTGCAATACCAGGGTCATGCGATATCCCGTCAAAAACCGTTATTTTATGACGAAACAGGCGCAGGACGTGACTTTTGTTGTTAATCTGGCAACCAAACATAACCCTCCGTGCATCAAACCGGGTCAATAAATCAGCCCTTGTTGATTGACCACATATCCGGGATAATTGCCACCTTCGTTTAAAGCGCCCCAAACCCTTGTCAAACCATTCGTTCATCACCGCAGCCACAAACCACTCGCCCGATTTGCGAGTCACCGACTGTTATTCTCCCGTTTCGCAGACGCTGGAAACGCTGTTTGCGGTGCCTTTCAGGCCACACACCAAGCCTGAGGTGGGTGATGCTATACCCGATGGCCTCAAAGGCATTCAGGTTCCCGTGCCCTTGAGCGTGCTGGCGACGAAAAATCTGCAAGCCGAATGTTGGCAGGTCACCGCATGCAATCAGCCAGAAGGCATCAGCCAGGAATCATGGCAGGAATCATGGCCGCACGTGCCGGAAAGCCAAAACATGCCACAGGCTCACTGGCAGCAGGCGCTGAGTCCGCAATTCATGCTGCTGGCGCTGGATTGGGACGAAAATCAACGGGTACAGCCGTTAACGTCCGAAAAGAGGGCGGCAATCACCGAAAGCGTCTATCAACAAGCCATCACACACGCGGCCGCTCAGGGATATGACACCCTGCTGCGCAGCTGGAACTACCTACCCGGCATCACGCGTCGTTATGGTGAGCTGGACGGCTACCAGCTTTTCTGCCGTGGGCGCGAACTGGCCAGAAACTCGCTGCAGGCCAATGGGCTCTTTACCCAGTCACAACACCCGGCGGCCACCGCCATTGGCACCGAAAATGGGCGTTGGCAGTTTGTCTTTCTGTTTATGTATGGCAGTGAATTCCGAGCCCTGGAAAACCCCCGTCAGGTGCCTGCCTGGCAATACCCGGAAAAATACTCCCCCAGCAAGCCCACCTTTGCCCGCGCCGTCATGACCCCTTCTGCCTTGCTGTGTTCGGGTACGGCCAGTGTGCTGGGGCATGCCAGCGCGCATGAAAATAACGTCATCGGGCAATGCCGTGAATCCCTGCGCAATATCCAGGCTTTGCTGGAACAGGCCGAAGGAACCCCAGGTGCCCCCGACTCATTGTCAGTTGGCAAAGGCATTTACCGGGTCTATGTGCGACATGGCGTCGATACCGCAGCGGTCACCGAGGTCTTGTGCGCGGAAGGTATCCAGCGGTTTGTTGTCCTGCGGGGCGATATTTGTCGCAATGACCTGTTGGTGGAATGTGAAGCCGCATTTGATCTGGGTGAGAAAAAACCCCATGGAAATCCATTATGCTAGCCCCGTGCGGCAAGCTGGCCTTTATTTCTTGCCCATTCAGGTTAAAATGTCCCATTGAGGGGAATACGATATGTCAAAGACTCTGGAAGACCGAAAAGAACTCAGCGATCTGTTTCTGGAAGATCGCGTCAAAAACACGGATTTTTTTGAGCTTGACCGGGAAGCCATGAACCGCTTTCTCGGCCACTGTCACCTGCGCAAACTGCCGGCCAAAACTGCCATTATCCGGCCCGGTGACCCGGCCAACACCCTGTATTACATCCTGTCCGGATCGGTCACCATTTCCTTTGAAAATGAAGACGGCAAGGAATTCATACTGGCCTATCTGAATGCCGGTGATTTTATCGGGGAAATGGGCCTGTTCATGCACACCGAAGTGCGTGAAGTGATGGTCAAAACCCGGGAAAAAACCGAAGTGGCGGAAATAGGCTACCAGCGTTTGGGCAAGCTGATCAAAACTGACTTGCGCAATGAGGCGGTGCACCTGTTGTACGCCATCAGCACCCAATTGACCCACCGCTTGTTGCAAACCAGCCGCAAAGCCCACCGACTGGCCTTTCTTGACGTGACCGGACGCATCGCCCGGACCTTGATGGATCTGTGCCAGGAACCCAACGCCATGTCGCATCCGGAAGGCACCCAGCTGAAAATATCCCGTCAGGAACTGTCCCGCATTGTCGGGTGTTCACGGGAAATGGCTGGACGCGTGCTGAAAGAGCTGGAAGCCGAGGGCAGCATTCGTGTCAAGGGCCACACCATTGTGGTGCTTCACGAACGCTAAGGAAGCTCTGATCGAATCGTGACACTGCATTTTGTGGCGTAAAATCGTCCATTTCTGCCTTGCAGACCTTCACAATAGCTTGCTATTGCGTGCGGTTTGCGCCTTGAACTGAACAATTTTTCACAACAATCTGTTCGCGGTTCGCGCCAGATTCAATCAGAGCTTCCCTAAGCCAGACGCTCAACGTGCGAGTTGTCAACCGCACGGCGTGAGAACACAAAAAAAGCCCGGCATCGACCGGGCTTTTTGATGAGGATTTTTTATAAAAGATCAGCTGGAAATGCCCAGTGCCTGCAGGGTTTCCATGGTGATCTGACCTTCGGCCAAGTGTTTGTCACGCTGAAAATCCTTAAGCGCTTGCATAGTGGCAGAGCCAAGCACACCATCTACCGGGCCGGGGTTATAGCCGGCAGCTTTCAGGGCACGCTGAATGTCCTGTACGACTTGCGGCGTGGTGTTGGTTTCGCACAGAATAGGGCGCCATTCCATGCGTGCGTCAGACACTTTCTGGCGCTCCACCACGGTTTCGTACTCGGCCGGAATCGGAATTTTCCGGGTCTGAGGTGGGTGCACCATTTTTTTCACCTTGACCAGCTTGTATTCGGCCGGGATTTCCTTTTTGACCACCTTGGGCGGCTGCACCATCACTTTTTTCTTGATGGTTTTGTACTTGGGCGGAGTGCTTACGGTTTCTGTGCGAGCCGGTTCAACCAGGACGCGTTTTTTCACCGTTTTGTATTCCGCAGGAACTTCCACCAGGCACATGATTTCACCGGTGGCGTTATCCACCTTTTCAATCGGGCCACGGCCTTTTTTCCAGGTGGTATAGGCCGGCTTGACCAGGATTTTTTCAGTCACGGTGTCATACACCGGCGGGTGCGTCACAATGCGCTCTCCGGCCGGTTCTACCATGACCTTCTCTTCCACCCAATCGTAAACTGCCGGTTGCGTGATCAGTTTTTCGCCAGGTTCATGCACCATAACGCGTTCCTCGACCCACTCGTATTCGGCAGGA
>WGBZ01000203.1 GCA_015494035.1 Lysobacterales bacterium
GGCTTGATAATCGACAAAGTTCTTTCAACAGTCATTACGGCTGCTACTCCTAAAAAATTAAACAGTTAATTCGGAAAACACAAACGAAAAGCTGCTTTAACCCGTTATTGGCCAGATGCCCGGAGTTGTCATGACCCACTGAACAGACTCCGATCTTTGCCCGGGCGTTGAGCAGCGATTCCTTATAAAAATCACACACTTAGACCGGGCAAGTTGAAGCCCATTCTAGCGTGGTTTTTACGAATTTACAAAGTCACTGTTGACAAGCTGGGTCAAGGCGTGACCAAAAGGCGTTATTCTAGCAGTTTAGCCACCAAAACACACGCACAGCGTCGACTACGGACAGGTCTTTTAAGGAATCTCTGATCGCGATCAGAGCTTCCTTAACCGGGTTGCTGATGCCACCACAAAACCGGCCCGGCTACCGGCTTGCCCCTGTGGCAACCGGTGCCGTGAACGGGATCAGGAGATTTGCGCAGACAAAGGTGGCTGAGGCCAATATATTTGGTTGCCCGGTTAATGGCGCTGGTAAGTCCCCATCAACACAGCTTCACCCAACACATGGCCCTGCATGGCCAGTAGCAGCTCGGGTTTGGTCAGGGGTTTGCTGGCAGGAATCACGCTATCCAGTGCATAGAGCTTAAAGAAATAGCGATGACGACCCACCGGCGGGCACGGGCCGCGATAACCAATGGTTTTCCAGTCATTGAAGCCTTCAATGGCGCCCGGTGGCATGCTGTGGCGAGAAGCGCCTTCAGGCAGACCCTTGGCCATTGGCGGCACATTGTGCACCACCCAATGCACCCAGGTCATCTTGGGTGCGGCAGGATCGGGCGCGTCCGGATCATCCACAATCAGGGCCAGACTACGCGTACCCCGGGGCACGCCTTGCCATGCCAGTGGCGGTGAAATGTCCTGACCATCGCAGGTAAAAACAGGCGGAATGGCGCCACCATCAGAAAAGGCAGGGGATGAAATTTCAAATTTCATGGCATTCACCTGTAGCGAAAAAACCAGAAACAAAAAGGCATAAAGAAACTGTTTCATGCGTGTATCCATGCTTTTGTCATAGAGCCTCTCAATGAAATTTCAAGTCCCTTGGGAAGCTCTCATTGCCACTGTCACTAAAATCCGCATTAAACAAACGTTTGATTGCTTTTCATTGCCCAGCGACAGGGGCCTCGCTTATAATCCCGGCATCGCCGCTGTCGGCTTTTCTTAAAGGGACTCACCAACACACCATGACTGTTTTGTCGACCAAGGAACGTATCCTCAACAGCACCGAGGAACTGGTGGCAGAATCCGGCTTTTGCGATTTGACCATGCGCCAGATTTCCACCCATGCCAACACCAACCTGGCCGCCATCAATTACCACTTTGGTAGCAAACAGTCATTAATTAACCACATGCTGGAACGGCGCCTGGATACCCTGTTCGAAATGCGCCTAAAGCGCCTTGACGAACTGGAAAACGGTTCCGAGCAACCGTGCCTGTTGCGCCAGGTGCTGAAAGCCTTTATTGAACCGGCCCTGGTCATCAGTAACGACGAGCGCATGGGTGGACAGCGCTTTATGAAAATCCTGGCGCGCGCATACGCGGAACGCAGCGATTTCCTGCACGAGTTGCTTAGTTCCCGTTACGCCAATGTCATCAAGCGGTTTGCCGCGGCCATCGAGCGCGCCTGTCCGCCGCTGGATGAACAAACCGTGTTCTGGCGTTTTCACTTTATTATCGGCGCATTGACTTACGTCATGGCGGACTTCGGCGCAGCGAGTAAAACCAGTCACATGTCCGAGCAGGAATTCTTTGCCACCTGCAACCATCAGCTGGTGGATTTTGCTGAAGCCGCGCTGTCTGCGCCCCGGCGCCTGTCCGAATGCCAGGCCGACACCGCCAGCTCAGCATGAACACACGCAAGCCTTCATGGTTGCCGCCCTGCCCGCTGGCTGCTGGCCCATGGCGCTTACTCACCGACCGCAAACCTAAAACGGCATGACCTGGATTCTGGCCAGTTTTGTGGTAATCACCGTACTGGCGCTGTGGTGGCGTTGGCCACGCTGGTTGTGGGCCGCTGCGGTGCTGGCCATCCCGTTTGTGGGCTATTACAACCAGCTCAGTGGCAAACTGACCTCCATTGCCAGCCTCTTGATTTTCATGTTCCTGACCGCCGTGCTGGCCATTCCGGCGTTGCGGGTGCGGTTTTTCAGTCGTCCTTTCTACCGCTGGCTAAAGCGCAAAAACCCGCACTGGCGAAAATTTCGCCGTATCGACTCCGGCTGGATGGTGAGCGATTTCGAAAAAGCCCTGTTTCGGGGCGATCCACAGTGCCCGGCTTTGCCTCCGCAGCCTCCCGAGCCCTCACTGGATGAACTGGAACCTTCGGTCAAGCAGCGCGTGGCGGTTTTTCTCAAAACCCTGCGCCAGAACCCAACAGCCAACCGCAGCGTACACGCCCTGCAGAAAAGCGGCTTGCTGGCCCTGTGCATTCCGCGTTCACGCCACGGCGAAGGACTGACGGCCCGGCAGATTACCGCCGTGCTGCAACCGCTGGCCAGTCATGACCCGCTGCTGGCCAGCCTGGCTGGCATGCATAACCTGGAATCCCTGACGGCCTTGTTGTCACACTTTGGTAGCAGCCGCCAGAACGAACAATGGCTGGATGAAATAGCCAGTGGCCACAAAAGCCCTTTCCTGACCCCCACCACTTTGTACGAACTGTTGGAAAGCGGGCGCGCCAGCCTGGAAGCCCGCGTGGACGAGGAAGACGACGGCCAGGGGCCACAGACTGGTGTCCGTTTGTCATTTGAAAACGTCATTCTGCTTGGCCATCGTGAAGCCAACTGCTTTTACCTGGCCGCCAATGTCACCGACTTCAACCACCTGCTGGGCCATGCCTCCCAGGCGGGCACGGCCCTGTGCTGTTTCGAAAAGGGCATGCCCGGCCTGACCCTGACCGAGGGGCTGCCCACCGCCGATGGTCTGCTGCGCTATTATTCCTGCACCGCGCGGGACGTTTTTGTGCCCCTTTCAGCCATTATCGGCGGGCGCAAGGGCATCGGACGCGGCATTGAGTACCTGTTTCGCAGCCAGGCACTGGCCGCCGGTATCTGGCCGGCAGCCGTGTCCACCCCGCTGAGCCGCGTGGCCATTACCACCGCCTGGCACTTTGCCCAGTTGCAAAAACAGAACGGTCGGCCCTTGCTCAAGTACCGACAGGTGGTGCGCAAGCTCAACCAGCAAATCAGCCAGTGCCTGCAAGTGCAGCAATTCCAGCAACTGGCCTTGCTGGACAACCAGCCCACCGCGCGCCTGCGTTACACCGCTATCCTGTTCAAAAACCGTATCCTGGAAAAAACCCATGAACAGCTGAATCTGCTGCGCAGCATCCTGGGTTCCCAGGCGCATTACATCAAGTCCGAACACAAGCTCACCGGGTTTCATCACGTGGTGCACCTGTCCATGGAAATGGACGGTGCCAGTCACGAAATCAATCAGCTGCCACTGCTCAAAAAAGCCGCCATGGCGGCGCATCCGTGGTACGAAAAGGAAGTGGCGGCCCTGGCCAGTGAAGACAACCGCGTGACCGATTTCGACCGCGCCATGTTTTCACACCTGGGCTATCTGCTGCGCAACAGCCTTAAAAACCTGGCCCTGTCCGTGGCCCTGGTGGCCGGCGGCCGGGCGTTACCAACGCGGCACCGCCTGCGCTTGATGCTGCGCGCCATGAGCACCCGCTTCGCGCTGGTCACCGACCTGACCCTCATCGCCTGGACCATCAAGGAGCCGGTCAATACCGGCTTTGCCGGCCACGTCGCCGAAGCCATGATCGGGTTGGTGGAAGCCTGCGCCCTGCTGCCGCGCCTGCAAGCGGCTGAAGCCGAAGGCACGGCTCAGGGCCTGTTGTACGGCACCTATAAAAACGCCCTCTACCACAGCCAGCAGCACCTGAAAGAAACCATCAACGCCGCCTTTGGCCGCAAAACCGCCTTCTGGCTGAAATGGTTTGTCTACCCCACCGGTCGTCCTTTTCACAGCGTGCGTTTTGACCGGTTTCTGGCCGACGACTTTAAAACCCTGTGCGGCAGTGGCAGCGAAGACATTCGCCATTCAGATCTGTTACAACAAATTGTCGCCGCATCGGCCAAACTGCAGGCAGCCCAGGCGGCCGAAAATGCCGTCACCAATGCCACCGGAACGCCACTGACCAGCGATAATTTCCAGGTACTGATCGACCGCAGTCTGGCCGCCGGAATCATTTCCGTGGAGCAGGCCGAAAGCCTGCGTGATGCCTACAAAACCATCCAGAAAATCAAATTAACCAACCACTTTGGGAAAACACCATGAAGCTGAACTATCCCGTAAAAAAAGTAGCCGTGCTGGGCGCCGGCGTGATGGGCGCGCAAATTGCCGCCCACTTTGCCAATGCCCAGTATCCTGTCATCCTGTTTGATTTGCCGGCCAAAAAAGGCGACAAAAACGGCATTGTCCTCAAGGCCATCAAAAAACTGGGCAAACTGAAACCACCGCCTTTGGGTTATGCCTCGGTGGTCAAATACATTGAACCGGCCAATTACGACGACGACCTGGAACGCCTGCAAGAGGTGGACCTGATTATCGAAGCCGTGGCCGAGCGGCTCGACATCAAGGAAAGCCTGTACCGCATAATTTCACCGCACATCAATGAAAACGCCATCATCGGTTCCAACACGTCCGGCCTCAGCATCAACGAGCTGGATTCGGTATTGCCAGAAAGCCTGCGCGACAACTTCTGCGGCGTGCATTTTTTCAATCCGCCCCGTTACATGCACCTGGTGGAACTGATTCCCAGCGACAAAACCGACCCGGCCGTGCTGGACAAGATGGAAGCGTTCCTCACTGTCCAACTGGGCAAGGGCGTCATCCGCGCCAAGGACACCCCCAACTTTATTGCCAACCGCATTGGTGTGTTTTCCATGCTGGCCACCATGCACTACGGCATGAAACACGGCATCCCGCTGGAAACCGTGGACGCCCTCACCGGTACCCTCATCGGTCGGCCCAAAAGCGCCACCTACCGCACCGCCGACGTGGTGGGCCTGGACACCCTGGTGCACGTGGTGCTGACCATGCAACGCGCCCTGCCCGACGACCCGTGGCATAAATATTTCGACCTGCCCAAGTGGCTGCACCTGCTGGTGGAAAAAGGTGCGCTGGGGCAAAAGACCCGTCAGGGCGTGTACAAGAAAGTTGGCCGTGAAATCCATGTACTGGACATCGACACCGGCGAATACCGCCTCAGCAACCCGCAGGTGGACCCGGAAGTGCTGGAAATCCTCAAAACCCGCGATCCGCAGGAAAAAATGCGCCGCCTGCGGGAAAGCACCAACCCGCAAGCGCAATTCCTGTGGGAGATGTTCCGCGAAGTATTCCATTACAGCAGCTACCACCTGGCGTCCATTGCCAACAACGCCCGCGACCTGGATTTTGCCATCCGCTGGGGCTTTGGCTGGTCGTATGGGCCGCTGGAAACCTGGCAAATGTCCGGCTGGAAACCCGTTGCCCAGTGGATTGAAGAAGACATTCAGGCCGGCAAAACCATGGCGCCGGCACCATTGCCGGAGTGGGTGAAGAAAATCGACGGCCCGCACACGCCAGAAGGTTCCTACTCGCCCGAGGAAGACCGCTTTGTGCCACGACCGGACAATCCGGTCTACCGTCGCCAGTTGTTTCCCGATGCCCTGTTTGTGGAACGCTTCGACGAAGGCGAAACCGTTTTTGAAAACAACGATTTCCGCCTCTGGCACCTGGGTGATGACATCGCCATTGGCAGCTTCAAGACCAAGAAAAACATCATCACCGATGGCGTGCTGGCCGGCCTGCAGGAAGCCAGCCGGATCGCTGGTGAGTCCTTCAAGGGCCTTGTCATCTGGCAAAAGGATGAACCCTTCAGCCTCGGCGCCAACCTCGCCCCGGCGGTGGAAGCCATCCGTCAGGGCCGCATTGACGAAGTCGAAGCCCTGGTAGCGCAGTTTCAGCAAACCTCCCAGTCCCTGCGTTTTTGCGACGTGCCCAGCATTGTCGCCACGCGCGGCATGACCCTGGGCGGCGGCTGCGAATTCACCATGCACGCGACCAGCTCGGTCAACGCCTTTGAAACCTACATCGGCCTGGTGGAAGCCGGCGTTGGCCTGCTGCCAGCCGGCGGCGGACTGAAAGAAATCGCACGCCGCGTGTCTGAGAAAAACGAAACCGGCGATCTCTACCCCGACCTGGAGCATTTCTTCAAACTGGTGGCCATGGCCAAAGTGGCCGGCAGCGCCCTGGAGGCGAAAAAGTGGGGCATTCTGAAAGAAGACGCCAGCGTCATTTTCCACCCGCGCGAAACCCTGTACGTGGCCAAACACAAGGCCAGAAGCCTGTTTGAGGCGGCGTATCACGCGCCACCGGAAGAGAAAAAGATTCGCGTCGCCGGTCGCCCGGCCATCGCCAATTTTGAAATGCTGCTGGCCAACATGCTGGCCGGTCGCTTTATTTCCGAGCACGATTACGAAATCGCCAAACGCATCGGCTTTGTGCTGGCCGGTGGCGACGTGGATGCCGACTCCCTGGTCAGCGAGCAATACCTGCTGGACC
>WGBZ01000204.1 GCA_015494035.1 Lysobacterales bacterium
ACACCAGAGGCCAACCAGAACACGGCCTTTTTCGCCGGCCATTTCGATTCGCCAAACCCCGTTTCGGATCGCATTTACCATAACCGCTTTCAGCCCGCCAAAGCGGCCACGGACAAGCCACTGTTCAAGGCCCGGTTTGAAGAGAAAAGCCACAAACAGGCCTGAAGCTGTCCAACTTCGTGTTTAAAGCCACCGGTTCTGGTGGCTTTTTTATTTGCCTGCTGCTACAGGCTAAAAACAAACAGCGAAAACCGAAGTCCGCCAGCGCGGCATTATGAAACCGGATAGTGATTTCCCATGCACACAGAAACCACCAACAACCTGGAGCTTACAGTCGGCGAATGGCTCAAGGACGCCAGTCGCAGCGGCTTGCCACGACTGGATGCCGAAGCGGTGCTGGCCCATGCGCTGAACAAACCCCGCAGCTGGCTTTACACCTGGCCTGAAAAAAACCTGCCAGTGGCGGTTCGGCAAAAAGCCGATGCGCTCTGGAAGCAGCGCCTCAACGGTGAACCCCTGGCCTACCTCACCGGCCAACGGGAATTTTACGGCCTTAAGCTGCGCGTGACGACCGATACCCTGATTCCCCGCCCGGAAACCGAGATGCTTGTCGATGTCATACTGGAACGGCACCAGCAACAGCCCATTCATCGCCTGCTGGATCTGGGCACCGGCTCTGGCGCCATTGCCCTGGCACTGAAAACCATGCTGCCAGAAAGCGACGTGTGGGCCACCGATGCCAACCGCGCGGCACTGGCAGTGGCCAGAGACAACGCCCGTCGACTGGGTTTGCCGCTGCAACTGGCCTGCGGTGACTGGTTTGACGCCTTGCCTTCCCCGGGGCCGCGCTTTGATGCAATTCTCAGCAACCCGCCCTACATTGACCCGGATGATGCCCACCTGAAGGCATTGAAGCACGAACCCCTCAGTGCGCTTGTGGCCGACGAGCACGGCTTGGCGGATCTGTTTTTCCTGATAAAAAAAGCCCCCGGACACCTGAATACCGGGGGCTGGCTGTTGCTGGAACACGGTTTTGACCAGGGCCAGGCTGTGCGCGAAGTCCTGCTAAAACACGGGTATCAACACGTGGAAACCCACAAGGACCTGGCCGGCCTGGAGCGCATCAGCCTTGGGCAATGGCCCGGCTGATTCACTCCCCGCTGTAATCTCCCCATTTTTAACGGGAGTTAAAAATGGGGAGATTACAAGGCACTTATGTCCTGGCAGAAGAAACAACCGGAATTATTCAAAAAGAAGGTTTATGATCAGGCGGGACCTGACATGAAAGGTCTTTACTGCCGTAACAACGGGCCAAGCGTCAATTGGTCCAACGTAGGTGTATCACTGTTGATTTTATTGGCATGAAAAAAATCACCTTGGGGCGTTTCACCAAACAGGCTATTCTCTTCAATGTCCAGATAAAACACAGAGAATTGAAAGTGTTGCGATGGCTGCCATTCACTTGGCTGATAATCCCAGTTCAGATAACATTGGGCTCTGTCAAATTGGCCAAATGAGGAAGCCGGAAACACAGTACACTGCAATTCACCCACATTTTCCGGGCCACTGCTCCATGCAGCAGTAGCAGATGAAATATGAACATTTGCCACATGCAGAGTGGTTCCGTCGGGAAGCCAGTACGGAGAGTCCATCTCAACCACGTAAGCCCGGTAGTCCCACACCCCATAGAGGTAGCCCGGATAATCTGAAGCCCTTGGCTTGAAAGCAAAAGACCAGGTACCAGTTAAATCCGGTATTGCGTACAGAATGTCATCAGCCAGAGGGGTTCTGTGTACCCCACCAAAACTACCAGCAATAATATATTTCGTCTCTCGACCAAAATCGTTTTGAATGGTGACTTCACCCCCACTCTTATAGGGCAGATAAAGACCTATCGTGCCGTGATACCCTTCCTCAGGATGTGGCGCCTGGTAAGGGCAACCCAAACAACTGCCTCCAGAAAACCGTTGCAAGGGGGCATTATCTATGCTCCATCGGCCACTATTAGGACCGGGGGACAGTGGAGTGAGGCGCTGGTTAAATAGCCACCAGACGGGCTTACCCTGTTCATCGTATCCGTAATAGGTTCCTCCCAAATGACCGTTTTGCACATAAAAAGTAAAGCCAGTACCGGGTTCGAGGGGATTGAACCACATCCCCTGTGTCGGCATGGTTCTTTCATTGTGATTTGGAAGGTAGTCATCCATGTCACCTCCCAGCTTTACCTGACTCATTGGCTCATGATTTTCACTCAACGACTGATGGAAATTAATCCGTATAGCCTGCGTGGCATTGCCCCCGGTTTGGGAGAAGAACCGGTCATGAGTCAAGTCCCCCACGGGAAGTGCAAAGTTCAATGGATACACAGGGTCCCCATCAAACTGCCACATGGTGCGATAGACGCAGTGCGGCTCACCACCAAGTGGCCCCTGACTTTGAGTGCCATCAAAACAAAGGATTGAACCCGCGAAGAAAGTGTCTTCGGGTGCCGTGCCATTCATTAGGTGACTGAGTAAAACAGGTTGATTGTTGAATTCAATCGCAATAAAAGGGCTGCCTTCGGCCACTTCGACATAGAACTGTCTATGCCCTGAGTCCTCGCCTACAAATGTCGTCATTAGCCATTGACCTGTCATGTCAGGCAATTCAATCCCTTCTCCCAATGACTGGTATGCTGTGCCGCCAAAACGCAATGGCACGATATTCTGCTCAGGGGTGGTTTCTCCATTAACCGTAACGCTGAAACGGGCATGGGCAATCTGGTCAAATTCAATGTGAATCTGGCCAACGACTTCAGGCGCTTGTGGTGGTTGGTAAGCGCAAGTCGGGCAGGAGCCGTTCCGATAACGTTTCAGATTGGCATCCAGTGTCCACAGGGTTTCAGGCGTTTCCCCCGGTTGCATTTGGGCATTGAAGAGCAGCCATTCGGGATTGCCTTGGGTATCGTAGCCGTACCAGGTGCCCACCAGGTGGTGGTTACGAATGGTAAAAGTCATGCCTGTGCCAGACTGTTGCGGGTTGTACCACATGGACTGCACCGGCTCAGGCCGAAAGCGGCGTTGTTCGCAATCGGGGCACGGATACACCGGCCCGACAAGGTCCTGGGCCAGCACTGGTATGGCCACCAGCCAAAACACAGCAAAAGATAACCAACGGAAGCTGCCTGAAAGGCATTGTGGGGAGTGAAGTGGATTGATCATTGTGGGCTCTCCTGCCAGCAGCATGCTGAGCTGTTTTTAATTATTGACACTCTACCAGTTGATGAATTTGCCATTTGACTACACTGGGTCGAAATACTGACTTGCAGTTATCCTAACAGCGGCAGTTGGAGGGGGCAAGAAGGATAACGAAAGATTAACCGTAATGGCCAAGGAGCCTCTGATTGAATCTGGCGCGAGCAGATTGTCGTGTAAAATTGTTCAGTTCAAGGCGCAAGCCGCACGCAATAGCAAGGCTATTGGGAAGGTTTGCAACGCAGAAATGGACGATTTTACGCCGCAAGATGCCGTGTCACGATTCAATCAGAGGCTCCCTAATCGGATAACATAAAATTAACCGTCGTTATGCACTGGCCAGTTCATCATGATGGGGCAGCCAGCGACGAATCAGTTTTTCGACTTGTTGCGGATATGCGCGCAGCAATCGCGGCGCCAGCCGTTGCGCTTCATTAAGCAGGTGGGCATCCCGCTCCAGGTCTGCCAGGCGGAACTGCAAGGCGCCCTTTTGGCGTGTGCCCAGCACCTCGCCGGGGCCACGGATGCGCAAGTCCACGCGCGCGATTTCAAAGCCGTCGTTGCTGCGCCGCAAGGTGTCCAGACGCTGCCGGGCCACCTCACCCAACGGCGGTTGATACAGCAGCACGCAATGACTCTGGCGATTGCCCCGGCCCACTCGTCCACGCAGCTGGTGCAACTGTGCCAACCCCAGCCGCTCGGCGTTTTCGATCACCATCAAACTGGCATTGGGCACGTCCACGCCCACTTCGATCACGGTGGTTGCCACCAGCAAATCGATGTCACCGGCCTTGAATGCCTGCATCACGGCATTTTTTTCCTCGCTTTTCAGCCGTCCGTGCACCAGCCCGACACGCAATTCGGGGAATTGTTCGGCCAACATTTCGGCGGTGTTGCTGGCGGCTCGGGCCCGCAGCATTTCAGATTCGTCAATAAGGGTACACACCCAGTAGGCCTGCTCGCCACGCGCGCAGGCGGCACGGATGCGTTCGGCCACTTGCGGCATTTTTTCGTTGGACAGCACCACGGTGGTGACCGGTTTGCGGCCAGCGGGCAGTTCATCAATGACAGACACGTCCAGGTTGGCATAAGCGGTTTGAGCCAGTGTGCGGGGAATGGGCGTGGCGGTCATGATCAATTGGTGTGGCACCCGTGTGCCTTCGCTGCCCTTGTGCCGCAAGGCCAGGCGCTGGTGCACACCAAAGCGGTGTTGTTCATCTA
>WGBZ01000205.1 GCA_015494035.1 Lysobacterales bacterium
GGTCCAGCACGCGGATGGACACCAGGTTGCGCGAATTGACCAGCCCTTCGCGCAGGCGCGTGGGGCCATAAAATTTCTGGCTGTAATTTTCCGGGCGCCAGACGCGTTCCAGTTTTTCGTCTTCAAAAACCACCGGGGCGTCATTGATGAGTGTCGCCGGTGTCAGTCCGGCATCCAGGGCGGCGGAATAGATCAGCGGTTTGAAGCCGGAACCCGGTTGGCGCTTGGCCTGGGTGGCGCGGTTGAATTTGCTCAGGCGGAAGTCATAGCCGCCCACCAGCGCGCGGATGGCGCCTGTGTCTGGGTCCAGTGAACTCAGGGCGCCCTGCACCTGGGGCACTTGCGCTAGCACAAAGCGGCCTTCGGCATTGCGACGCAACATGACAATGTCTCCGGGGTTCAGAATGTCGCTCATGCTTTCAGGTTTTTTGCCTTTGTGGTCATTGTCTTCATACCCGGCGGCCCATTGGCTGTCGTCCAACGTGATTTCCACGTCCTGACCATCGGCCAGTTGCAGCAGGGCGGAGGCCTTGTCCACCTGCGTCACCAGGGCGCCTTGCAGGCCGCCGGGTGCTGGTAGATTTTCCAGGGTTTCGCGGGCTTTTTGGGCCTGTTCGGGCTGCTCCAGGTCAAAATGCTGCACCGCACCCCGCCAGCCGTGGCGTTCGTCGTAGGCATGCAAGCCGTTGCGCAGGGCTTGTTCAGCGGCGCTTTGCAAGGGTGACAAAATGGTGGTGCGAACCACGTAGCCGTTGGTATAGGCCGCGTCGCCAAAGCGTTTGATGAGCGCATCGCGAACCATTTCAGCCACCCATGGGGCGCTGAGCTCCACCGCTGGCTCATGCACAAAGGCCGTGTCCGGCGTGGCAATGGCCTGCTGGTACTGGTCTTCGCTGATCATGCCCAGTTTGAACATGCGGCTGAGCACATAGTTACGTCGTTGCAGGGCCCGTTCCGGGCTGGTGACCGGATTGATGCGCGACGGGGCCTTGGGCAGAGCCGCCAGCATGGCCGCTTCGGGCAAGGTCAGTTCGTCAAGTTGCTTGCCGTAATACACATCCGCAGCGGCAGCCACGCCATAGGCGCGATGGCCCAGAAAGATCTTGTTCAGGTACAGCTCCAGGATTTCGTCCTTGCTGATGGTGTTTTCCAGTTTGATGGCCAGAAAAAGCTCTTTGAGTTTGCGCGAAAAGGTCTGATCCAGGGTCAGAAACACGTTGCGCGTGAGCTGCTGGGTGATGGTGCTGCCGCCGGACCTCTTGTGGCCGGTGGTGATGATTTCCCACACGGCGCGGCTGATGCCCTTGATGTCGAAGCCCGGGTGCGAGTAGAAATTGGCGTCTTCACCGGCAATAAAGGCATTCTTCAGGTGCTCGGGCATTTCGTCGATGCCCACCGGCATGCGCTTGCGGGTGCCAAAGGTGGCCATGAGTTTGCCATCGGCCGAATACACCCGCAGGGGCACGGTCAGCTTGTACTGCCGGATGCTTTCCACCTTGGGCAGATCGGGTTCCATGATGCGGTAGGTGATGTACAGGGCCAGCACACCCAGCAGGGCAAAAAACACGCCCAGGCGAAAGAAAAACCACAGCACGCGCAGCAGCCGGTGACGCGGTTTGCGCGGTGTGGCCGGTGGTTCCGGTGGCAGGTCTGTATTGGGTCGGGCAGGGCTGGCGCTATCCATGAAAACTAAGTCAATGCCTGAGTGGTTTGGTTCAAAAATTCGCGTATTTCATCGGCGTTGCCGGTAAACAGCACCGGGCTGTCTTTGCGGCTCAACTGGTAGGCGTACATGGGGTCGTAATAGTCACGCAGCAGTGCGCCAATCCATTGCCGATGGAGTATATCAGAGTCTTTTTCAAACGCTTGTGACATGCTGTCACGAATGGTCTGATGCCGCGCGCCGCCCAGGCGCTTGCGAATACGATCAAGCGCATCCAGCATGGCTTGGCGGTGCTTGTCCGGCCCTTGTTCGCCATAGAGATCGTGGTAGTGTTGGCGCTGGTGTTGCACGTATTCGGCATAAATGCGGTTTACACGTTCTTCAAATGGTGCGGTCAGAATAAGCAGCGGTTGCTGCCGGAAGTGTTCAAAGAAACCCAGTGGTTGCGCCAGGCGGCCAATGGCGCGGCCTTCGTCTTCCACCAGAATGCGTCGCCCTTGGGCGTTGGTTTCGAGGACCTGGCGAGCTTTCAGCCAGTCGATGGCAAGGGCGTTTTCAAAATTGACCGGCGTGGGCTGGTGGTCATCCGGCGAGCGGCCAAAAGACGACCCCTTGTGATTGGCCAGCCCTTCCAGGTCCACGCCCGGGTGACCTTCGGCCATCAGTTGCTTCAGCAGTTCGGTCTTGCCGGTGCCGGTTTCACCGGCCAGCCGCAGCATGGGAGCCGGTGTTTCCAGTTCCTGCAGCAGAAAACGCCGCATGGCCTTATAGCCGCCATGCACCAGCGGGTAGTCACAGCCGGCTTCACGCAACCAGTGCTGCACCGTGCGCGAACGCAGGCCGCCGCGAAAACAGTACAAATAGCCCTCCGGGTGCTGGCGCGCAAATGCCAGCCATTGTGCCAGTCGTTGTTGTTTTGTTTCTCCAGCCACCAGTTTATGCCCCAGGGCAATGGCGGCATCCTGTCCGGCCTGTTTGTAGCGGATGCCCACCTGCTGCCTTTCGCTGTCGTTCATCAGGGGGCGGTTCACCGCTTGGGGAAAGGCGCCTTTGGCAAATTCCACCGGCGCACGCACATCCATCAGTGGCGTGTCGTTGACAAAGAGCGAGGCGTAGTCGCTGGTATCCGGGCGTTTCATTACAGCAGTTCGATGCCGGCTTGTTCGCGGATGCGGCCCAGGGCCTGGGCGGTGATGCCGTGTTGAGCCGCTAGTTGGTGGAATTCATCGGCATGCGCCGGGTCTACGGCAATCAGCAGACCACCGGAGGTTTGCGGGTCACACAGCA
>WGBZ01000206.1 GCA_015494035.1 Lysobacterales bacterium
GACCTGGACGTGGAAACCCTGCGCGCGCTGGAAGAAGCCATCCTCAACTTTGCCGGTTCGGCGCTGGTCATTTCGCACGATCGCTGGTTTCTTGACCGCATCGCCACCCATATCCTGGCCTTTGAAGGCGACAGTCACGTGGAATTCATCAAAGGCAACTACAGCGACTACGAGGCCGACTACAAACGTCGCCACGGCACTGAGCCGCAACCCACGCGCATCAAATACAAACCGCTAAAAAAATAGGTCAGGTCACTGGCTCTCAGCAAAAGCCCCTGCGGGGGCTTTTTTTATGCCTGAGTGAATGACCACGACTACCAGATCCGGTAGCACCTCACCGGCATCGAACCTGAATGAACGAAACGGCGGCCTGTTTGCGTCTGAAAGACTACAAAAGAGTAATTAGTATTGCTGGGAAGCAGTCGCGCCCAGGGGGGAATAAACATGATGCCTGCTCTTATCACCGCCTTTTATAGACCGGTTTTTTCCAACCGGGAAAAGTCACCGTCTTCCACACCCAAGCCCGGAACAAACCGGCGCTTTCATCACCCGCACTGGTTTCACCGCTGGCTGATTCACGTCACGCTCGCCACGCTGGTGCTCAGCCCGTTGCAGGGGTTGGCCAAGGCGCCACCATGGGCCAGTGCCAATGGCCAAAGCGTCGCAAGCAGCCGAGACAGTCGCCTGCTCCAGTTTCGCAAAAACCTGGAGCAACTACGCAATAGCCTGGATCGCAGCGAATTTGATCCGGAAGCCTTGCTGGACAAGCTGGAATACGAGCCGGCCAAACTGGTGCGTTTCATGCACGAAAACATGGCCTTTGAGCCCTACGCCGGCTTGCTGCGCGGGCCGCAAGGCACCCTGATGAGTCGTGCCGGCAACGCGCTGGATCAGGCCGTGCTGCTGGCAAAGCTGATCAATGACAGCGGCTGGCAGGCCCGCATTGCCCGCACCCGGCTCACCGACATGCAAGCGTTGAAGCTGTTGCTGGAAACCCGTCGACCAACCAACCCCGCTCCTTTGCTGACCCAGCCGGCCTTTCGCCAGGCTTTTCAGCGCCTGCTGGCGGATATTGGCTTGCCTGAAGAAAAAATCACCCAACAGATACAGGCCCTGAGCCAACAACCGGATTTTTCGCAACTGACGCAGTACAAGGCAGCAGAAAAAAACCGGGCCATGCTCAGCACCGCACTGGAACAGGCCGGCATGCCCCTGAAGGCCCAAAACATCACCCCGCAACTGCTGAAAACGGTGAAGGATTACTTCTGGGTGGAATACCGCCTTGACGAAAGTCAGCCCTGGACAGCCGCCCATCCGGTCTTTGTCACCCCGGAAAAAGCCTTCAAGAACCTCTCGAAGACCGAAGTCATGGCCGATACCGTGCCACAAAACCTGCTGCATAAAGTCCGGTTTTCTGCTTTCCTTGAGCGCCGGGTGGGTCAAAAAATCGAAACAGAGCGCATTTTCGGCCCCTGGGAAAAGCCCGCCAGTCAGCTGGCCGGTCTCACTCTGGGCTATGCCAACATCCCCACTGGCATGGGCGGGTTGAAAAACGGCTTTGACCCGCTAAGCATTGCCAAAAACAGCCATTTTCTTTTGCCCACGCTGAGCGTTGCCAATAACAAACCGCTCTCGGCCAACCGGGTTTTTGACCTCAGTGGAGTGCTGCTGGACAAAGCCGCCGCCGCAGACCCCATGGCCGGTGTGCTGCAGACCGTCGGGGCGAAAACCGACCAGGCCACCGGTATGCTGGCGGGGCTGGGAAAACCGGCTTTGCCCACTGAGAAAACAACACCGTCGCAAGCACCCAAACCACCGGCGCGCCAGCGGGAAATCACCGCCCAGTGGATAGAACTCACCCTGATTGCGCCAGATGGCACGGAAAAAACCCTGCGCCGTTACCTGTTGGATCGACTGGGACCAGAACAGCGGGCCAGCAGCAATCCCACTGTGAGAAAGCCCCTTGATGAAGCAGAAAGCCTCTGGCAGCTGGCCTCCCCCAGCAGCTTTCTCATCAGTCCGGGGCGCTACCCCGATGCCTACCTGATTGACCGCTATGTGCAAAATCTGGAAAAACTGCTACCCGTATTGGCGGCCAAGAAACAGGCACTGTCCCTGCAGGCCCTGAATCAGGCCGTTGGCAAAATTCACGACCATCGGCCACTGCAACTGGCAGCCGGCTTCGATGAATTGGGCAGAAAACAAGGCACAGGCCCTGTTTTGCGCACGCATCCGGCGGTGGTGTTTCAGCACAACCGTTTTCGTCTACAAAAAACCACCGGCAGCCAACCGGCCCGGTTGCAGGTCCGGCGAATCATTGATATTGCCGAATATCCGGACCATGTCCTGCAAATGACACCACTGGGCATTCTCAGCCGTCCGCAGCAAACCGTCCTGTCAGGCACCTGGGCCACGCGCATTGAACAGGACGCCGAACAGGTGCTGGACGCAAAATCCACCCATCGCCTCAATGTGGACATAGCCTTTGAAAAAGCCCGCAAACAGGGCGCAAAAATCACGGTGCTAAAACAACCCAAGCAGTTTGCAAGCTCGCCCCTGCGGGCCAGGCTGCCAGCGGCTTCGGCGGCCGCCATCGCCCAGGACCTGCAAGCCGGCTACGCCGTGGTCCTGCCCGACAAGCCGGTTCCGGATGCCGTTGGCTGGTGGCGGGTTAACCCGCACAACGGAGAAAGCCTGGGCCGCATTGGCGAGGGATTGGGCGGCGCATCGGTTGAATACGCCACCCTCCTGGACCTGGTGGCCATCAAGGTCGCGGCGGTATTGTCCATTGCTTCCTATTCCGACTGCATGAATTCGGGCGGCTGCAGCAGTACTGGCTGCATGCGAGGCGCCGCTCTTGGCTTTGCCATGAGCCTTGCTGTTATCGGAATCGGGGGCCGTCTTGTCAACGTGGTAGGTAGAACAGCTGTTGAAATCGGCAGCCGTGCCATTGGGACAGCGACATTACCGGGCGTATTACCCATACCCAATTGCATTGAATACGAATAAGCTCGGATCACCCATGCCAATCACAACACGAATAATCACCCGAAAGCGCAGGCGTGTTTCGCTGGCGATGGCCCTGGCATGGGCCGTCACATCACATGCCGCCACCCCCGACGCGCCGGTGCTGTTTGAGCAGGAACCTAACAACAGCCCCAAACAGGCAGCCAGCATCACAGGCCCTGTGCGCCTGTACGGGGATTTGCCAGCTGGCGATCAGGACATTTTTTTATGGGAGGTATCTGATACCGATGCCTTGCGCCCCTGGACCCTGACCCTGGAAGGGCTGCCCGGGGCGTTGACTTCGGCCCAGATTCTTCGACTGCACTGGAGCGATAACGGACAAAACGTCACCCAGGTGGAAAAACTTTACGAACTGTCGGTCAAAAACAGCCCCCGACCTGCCTACAGCCCGCCCTTGTGGCTGGAACCAGGGCAGTATTTTCTGGGCGTGGCCCGGGCCGGGGGGAGCAGCGCCTCTGCAGAAACCGCCTCCGAATCACCACAAAACCGCTACCGGCTATTTCTTGACGCCGGTCGCCCCACCCGGCCACAGAATGCCACGAACAATACAGCCGACAAGCCTTTTGTGCTGGGATTAAATACCTTCCAATCCCATTACGCGTCCCGGCCGGACACCTGGGTCAGGCTGAACGTAACGCCCGAGCAGGCCAGCAAAACCTTTGCCATCCACGGCAGCACGGTGTTGGGTACCAGCCTCACCGCCACGCTTTACGATGCCCAAAAACAGCCACTGGCCACTGCAAAGACGGATCAAGCCGGGCATTTCCTGCTTTCAAAACTGCAACTGCCCGCAGGCAGCTATTTGCTAAAACTGCATGGAACACACCTGCCCGCCATTCACCTGCTGAAAACCGAAATCACTGGCGTGCCCATCGCCGGCAAAGAAACAGAACCCAACCACATCCCTCAACTGGCCAATGTCATTAAGGCCACCGATGAAGGCTTTACCATCAAGGGACAAATCGATCAGGACTATGACCACGATTTATACCGGTTGTTAATGCCGGAGGGTTCTGCTGACGAACGCTGGCAACTGAGACTGGAAACGCCACCCGGGCAGTCCTTCTCTATGTGTCTGAAAAATGCCCAGGGCACTGATCTGCAATGCAAATACCGCATAAAGTCTCCGTTGCTGCCAGACCTTTTTCTGCCCGACAAGGCCTACCTGGTGGAAGTCAAAGACGGCCAGCCAGGCACTGCTTACCAGCTGTCACTCAGCGGCCAGAGTGAAGGCAAAAAACAGTGGGAAACCGAGCCCAACGACACCTGGCAAATAGCCAATACCATGGGGCCGAAAAATCTGATCAAGGCGGCGTTGACCGGTCCCGACACCGACACCTTTCGCTTTGACGTGCCCGAGCCGGGATACCACTGGCGTGTGCAGGTCATGGGCGCCGGAATCGAGTCCCTGGCCGTGCTGGATGGGTCCGGTCAAACCTTGCAAAGCGCCCGCGGTAGCCAAAACAGTCGCCAGTTACGCCTGAACCGCCTGACCCTGAAAGCGGGGACACACTATGTCCAGATCAAGGGCCGTGGTCAGAGCACCGGCAGCTACCGCGTGCGCGTGCTGTCCACAGGCCGGATTGACCCCGCTGGGGAATCAGAGCCCAATGACAGCCAGATACTGGCTTTGCCACTGGTCTGGCACCAGGCCCGCAAAAGCACCCTTAATGCGCCCTCTGACAAAGATTTTTACCATTTCCGTCTGGGCAATGAGGAGAAGATCGACCTTCAGGTCAAGCCGGAGTTACCGCTCAAGCAAGCCACTGTGAGAATCACGGGGCCTGACCTGAACAAAGCCCTGAAACCTGACCAGAATGGGCTATATTCATTCAATGAAATCTTGCCAGCGGCAAAGTACACCCTGGAAGTCGTGGCATACAACTTGCCGGCCCCCATTGACTACGCCGTGCGCCTGCAGCGTTTGCCATTTTTTCCCCAGAAACCGTCCATTGCCAACAGCCATTGCCATCCACACAAAACCGACCCCGGCCCGCAAGAAAAAGCCGGAACGGGTTCGAAAGCGGACACTGGCCGGGATTGCCCGCCGTTGCCGGCCTTGCCTGTCACTGCGAGCCTGATGCTGGAACAGTCATCCATTGCCGCTTTCCAGCCATACGGCCAGAAACTGACCGGTCAGTTGCGCCTGAAAAATGAAAGTGCCACGCCTGTGCAGGCCCATCTTGACTTTGCCCTTAGCGAACGCCGCTGGAAAGTGCGCAAGGCGCCGAAGGCGGTGGATTTGCCGGCCGGACACAGCCAAACCATTCCCTTTCAAGTGGTCATACCGGCGGACGTGCCTGCACAGAATCAGGTGCGAATCACGGCACAGGTCAGTGCGAAAGCCCACGCGCCGGTGCAGGCGCACACAGACATCACCGTCTCTCCCAAAGCATCGGTTCGCCACCCTTACTGGGACTGGGGCATTCCCTTGAAACTGCTGGGCGGCTTCAATGTGGCGGCCAGCCAATTCGGCGCGCGCGTGCTGGCCACAGACAAGAAGCTCCTCAAGCAAAACCAGCAGCTCATTGATGGCATCGCCGAGCCTGGCACCGGCTTGCGCCTGCCGTCACCGAAATCATTGCCTTATGCCGTTACCGTGGAACTGGCCGGCGACGAGCCGGTACCGGTGGCCGGGGTGGTGCTGGACACCCGGGGCAAGACCGCCGCGCCGAATTTTCCGCACAAATTCAGCGTGGAATTATCACAAGACGGCCAGCAATTTACGCCGGTACTGACCGGGGAACTTTCTGGTGATGCTCAACCACACGGTTTTGCCTTACAAAAACCGGTGCCAGCCCGTTTCGCGCGGCTGCGCCTGCTCAGCGCCCAGCCTGAAATCGCAGCCACCGGTCATCCCTTGTCGTTGGGAGAGTTCAAGGTCATCAGCACACCGGGCTGGGACATGGCTCATGGCCAGGGCGTCAACCTGGCCAACCCGAATCACGGTGGCTTCGTGGCCTGGTCGCGGCCCAGCATTTCGGCAAAACGCGACCAGGCCCTGCTGACACCAGAAAGGGACATGAGGTCCGTTCTGGTTCCGACAGGCAAAAACACCGAATGGGTAATCGGCTTCAAAAACACGCGCACCGCGCTGATTGCCGGCTTGCAGGGCACAGCCGCAACCAAAGCGGGAAATGCCAAACCGCTGAACCGGTTTGAAGTTTTTGTCAGCCAGCACAGCCCCGTTGGCCCCTGGCAAGCCGTGGGACAATGGGACATGCAGGCCAAGCCGAGCATTCGCTTCGAGAAGCCAATCTGGGCACGCTACGTGCGTTTTCTGGCCAGAACCGACAGCAGCAACACCGGCAAATTTCAGTACGTGATGCCACCGGAAACCATTGCCATTTTCGAACAGCCCGTGGGTAAGGGGTATCGCTCCATCACCGGCGAATGGGGTCTGGGTGAAGAAAAAGCCATTTTTGAACGCGTCCACGGCATCACCTTGCCTGAACCCAAAGGCAGCCGCGCCAACGCCATTCAAACACTGAAGCCCCGTCAACTGGTCACCGGCCAGGTGCAACTGGGCCAGACCACGGCTCGCTATCGGATTCAGGTTCCCGAGGGCAAAAACACCTTGCTGATTGGCCTCAAGGGCGACCCAACGGTTCGCACGGTACTGGCGGTGAGCGACGAACAAGGGCAGCCATTGCCGCTGCGGCGGGAAAATCAGGGCCTCACGGTGCAGCAGTTCAGCACACGCGTCAAACCGGGTCAGCCGGTAAACATCGAGGTGAAGGAACCACCCCGCTCTGTGGCTTTTGTCTGGGATGACAGCGGCAGCATGGCCGAGTACCGCCACAGCATTTATGATGCCATCACCACCTATGCCCGCAACGTCCGCCCAGGGATGGACGAAGCCAATCTGCTGGTGTTCGGTGGCGATTACCTGCTCAAAAAATGGACCGGCTCCTCGCGTGAACTGCTCACCGCTCTGAATGAATACCCGCGCAATCGCAACAGCAGTCAGGCAGAAAGGGCCCTCAAAAAAGCCATCCGGGGGCTGGCGGATCGGGATGGGACACGCGCCATCATCCTTATTACCGATGCCGAGTTTTCGCGTGATAACGACACCGCCGACCTGTGGGAAGGATTCGCGCAGGTCAGGCCGCGCATTTTCGCCCTTCATGTGGGGGGCAATACCGGCATACCGAGGCAGTTGATGCGCCTGTGGCCCAGCATCAATAACGGCCATTTGGCCATCATCAACAACACCGATGACATGGATCTGGCGTTTGAACGCGCCAAAGTGAGACTGCGGCAACCGGCCAGGTTTGCCTTGCAGGCCGATTTTGACCAGCGGGAAGATCCCGGCCCGGCGCAACTGGTCGTCCTGCCTGGAGAAAACAAAAGCACCGCCGGCGCCGTGGAGTTGATTCTGGATGCCTCAGGCAGCATGTTGCAACGCCTGGGCGGCAAACGCCGCATCGACATTGCCAAGGCGGTGTTGAGCCAGGCCATTGACAGCCTGCCGGAAAAAACCACCGTGGCGCTGCGGGTTTTCGGACACCGCACACCCAATGCCTGCGAAACGCACCTGGTCAGCCCGCCGGCACCGCTGAACAAAGACAACATCAAGCGGCACATTGCCGCCATTACCGCCAAAAACCTGGCCAGAACCCCCATTGCGGATTCCCTCGCCCAGGTCGTCACTGACCTGAAAGGTGTGCGCGGCAAAAAAGCCGTCGTGCTGGTCACCGATGGCGAGGAAACCTGCGACGGCGACCCGGCCAAAGTCCTGCGGGCATTGCAGGATCAGGGTTTTGCCTTGCGCCTGAACATTGTGGGCTTTGCCATTGATGACAAGGCGCTCAAGGAACAATTCACGCACTGGGCAAGCCTGACCGGCGGCCAGTACTTTGACGCCGCCAGCAGCAAAGAACTGGGCCAATCCGTCAATGACGCCCTGCGGACTCCTTATACGGTGTTCAACGCCCACGGTGAGCAGGTGGCCAAAGGCACAGTGGGCGGAAAGCCGGTTTCTCTTCCGGAAGGGGTTTACCGCATGAAGGTGGATAGCGAACCGGCACGGGTTTTTGATCAGGTGGCGCTGACCGGTGGACAGCTCAAGAAGCTGCGGCTTTAATTCCCCCAGTACACGCCCGCTGGGGCGCTAAGGAACCTCTTACATGGCCATGTAAGAGGTTCCCTAACCCGATTCAAAACCGTGAGCAAAGATCACATCGGAACACGGGCCGATGCCCGCATCATTGTCGTTGCAGTCGCTGCAATCGAGAACATAGCCTTGGGGTGTCGGCTCGGCACAGGCATACAGGGTGTCGCTTGGGTCACCAAAACCATCAAAGTCAGCATCCCGGCACCAAGTGATCCCGTCCTCCGGGTTTTCATCAATTTGGCCGTCGCAGTTGTTATCAATCAAATCACAAATTTCGGGTGCGCCCGGATTGGTATTGGGACTGGCATCATCGCAGTCGCCACAAATGTCCGTATAGCCCGGTGGCTGGTCGCACTGCATCAGGGTGTTGAAATCCGAGCCAAAGCCATCGACATCTAAATCCTCGCACCACAGCACCGCGTCAATGGCGTCGTCATCCACAATCCCATTGCAGTCATTATCAATCCCGTCACACACTTCCGGCCCGGAAGGCACGCAGGTTCCCGCGATGCCCTGCCCCTGGCGAAAAGCCAGCATCACCGTGCCCGCGGCTGGCCGGTGGGCCGAGAACGGACTGGGAATGGGGGTTTTTATCCTGTTCGGCAACGAACGTTTTTTTCCACTGACTGAAATGAGCAGATTATCCCTGGTTTTATCACCGTTATTATCACCGTTCCCATAGAACAAAGAATCAGCCCAGGCCAGGGAAAGAACAGACAAGCCGGACAGCACGATAGTATGACGTTTTTTCATATATTCCCCCCCCGAGATATGCGTTAAGGAAGCTCTGATTGAATCTGGCGCGAGCAGATTGGAGTGTAAAACTGTTCAGTTCAAGGCGCAAACCGCACGTAATAGCAAAGCTATTGCGAAGGTTTGTAACACAGAAATGGACGATTTTACGCCGCAAGATGCCGTGTCACGATTCGA
>WGBZ01000207.1 GCA_015494035.1 Lysobacterales bacterium
GCCATCGCCCGGCCTGTCTTCCTGGCAACGCAGCTCAAAAGGCTGTCCCGGCTTGAGCTCCACTTGGCCGTCGGCAAAACGGCCCACCCGGATTTTGGGGCCTTGCAGGTCCTGCAGGATGCCCACACGCACGCCACTATTTTCCGCCGCGGCGCGAATGTTATTGACGTTGGTGCGATGCTGTTCGGCCGAACCGTGGGAAAAATTAAGCCGAAACAGGTTGACGCCTGTCTGGATAAGAGTCTGGATCATTTCGGGACTTTCGCAGGCAGGCCCAAGGGTGGCGACAATTTTGGTGCTGCGTTTTTGCTCGGTGGTCATGCGTGACGGGTGCTCCGGTTTGGTGTGGTTAGTGGTGTTCTTTTACCCTGCACGGGATGCTTGTTCAAAGCGTGTTGCAGAGAAAGTTACCATGAAAAAAACAGGATTGATAGCCACAAACCTGGTGCTATCCGGATTTCGGGTAAAATTGATGCAACACATCATCAACAGGCACAGCCCGCACGGGCAAGGAGAAAATCATGGCGTTAATCAAATGTCCTTCGTGCGATGCGCGCGTCTCAAGCGTTGCCAGCCAGTGCCCGGAGTGCGGCTTTGATCTGGCCGCGGGCATGGCGGATGAGGAAACCCTGCGCACGCTGCGCAACCGGCGTTATCGGGATCGCATGTACGTGCTCAAGATGCTTTCGTTTGCGGCTATGGCCATTGCCATGATAGGCGCCATTCCCATGCTGTTTCATTACATCAACGCCATCGAGGCGGGCATCCCGGCGCAGCTGATGGATCACTGGGGCGTCTACCTGGTGGGCATCGGTTTTGTGTTCTACCTGATTGTGCGGGTGCGCATGTTGTCGATGAAAAGCGCTCATCGGCGCGGACAATAGGTGCTTAAGGAAGCTCTGGTCGAATAGTGAACTCGCTTCTCATACCTGAAATGTCCGATAACTGCGTTGAAGTTCTTGCCAATAGCCCGCTATTGGCAAGAACTTCGCCTTGTTCTCGAACATTTCCGGCATAACCTGCTTCGTCCAGATTCGACCAGAGCTTCCTTAAGAAGGTTTTTGGGTTTCTGCCTAATGCGGACAGGGTAAATAAAAAAGGCCCGCCCTGAATCCAGAGCAGGCCCCAGAGGGAGTCTGGTCGCTATCAGGCGACTTTATGCGCGCTGGTTTCCCGCACTTCGGCGCTTTCAGCCGCTTCGGCGGAAGATTCCAGCAGCGACTGACTGCCAATTTCAATCCGTCTTGGCTTCATGGCCTCGGGAATTTCTTTCACCAGTTCAATGGTTAACAGGCCATTGTCCATGTGTGCGCCCACCACGCGAACGTGGTCGGCAAGTTGGAACTTGCGTTCAAACGCACGGGTGGCAATGCCCCTATGCAGGAACTGGCGATTTTTTTCTTCCTTGACTTCCCGAACCTTGCCTCTGATGGTCAGCAGGTTGGGTTCGGTCAGGATTTCGATGTCATCCTTGTTGAAGCCGGCCAGAGCCAAGGTGATTTTGTACTTGTCATCGCCTTCCACTTCGATGTTGTAAGGCGGGTAGGACAAGTTGCCTTGCTCGGTGCGGGCCACCTGATCAAGCAGGCTGGCCATGCGATCAAAACCAATGGCAGTTCTGAAAAGTGGAGTGAAATCAACGTTCATCACATATCCTCCCTATCAGCAATATGTTTTGACTTCCTCCGGTGTTTCCGCTGAAACCACCGGAGCCCACATTGTCCACAGGCCAAAGCCCTGTGGATGCCTTGATTATGGGGATTGGTGGCAGAATTTCAAGGGGTAGAAAGGGCCGTAAAGAGCTGAAATGGCAGAGATAAACTGGAGAGTCCGGGCCGGCTATTAGGGAGCCTCTGATCGAATCGTGACACGGCATCTTGTGGCGTAAAATTGTCCATTTCTGCGTTGCAAACCTTCACAATAGCTCGCTATTGCGTGCGGTTTGCGCCTTGAACTGAACAATTTTTCACGACAATCTGCTCGCGCCAGATTCAATCAGAGGCTCCTTAGCGAGCCAGGTAAGCGGCCAGGATGCCGACAAAAATGGCCATGCCCACCCAGTTATTGCTCACAAAGGCCCGAAAACACTGCTCCGGGTCGCGTTCTTCGATGATAGCCAATTGCCACAGGAACAGCGCCGCTGCGGTCAACAGGCCCAGGTAATACCACCAGTTCAGGCCCAGTTTCAGCCCCAGTAGCAGCATGACAAACAGGAATAGTGCCTGAATGATGCCGGTAATGACCCGATCCAGTTCGCCAAAAAGGATGGCAGTGGATTTGACGCCGATTTTCAGGTCGTACGGGCGGTCGATCAGCGCGTAAATGGTGTCGTAGGCGGTGGTCCACAATATGGCGGCAATAAATAGCAGCCAGGCTTCGGCCGGGATTTCTCCACGCACTTCGGCAAAGGCCATGGGAATGCCCATGGCAAAGGCCATGCCCAGATACACCTGCGGCAACCAGGTGTATCGCTTCATGAAAGGATAAGTGGTGGCCAGGAAAACCGCTACAAAAGCCAGTTTGACCGTCAAGGGTTTCAAGGCCAGTAACAACAGCGCGGCCAGTCCAATCAGGGCAAAAAACAGCGCGTAGGCGTGTGGCACGGGCACTTCTTTGCTGGCCAGCGGCCGGTTCCGGGTTCGGGCCACGTGGCCATCGAAGCCCCGGTCAGCTATGTCATTGATTACGCAACCGGCCGAGCGCATGAGGAACACACCCAGCACAAATACGATCAGGGTTTTGATGTCCGGCAGGCCTTCGGCGGCAATCCACAGCGCCCACAAAGTGGGCCACAGCAACAACAAGGTGCCGATGGGGCGGTCCAGCCGCATCAGGCGAAAGTAGGGGTCAAGTTTCTTAAGCAGCGCTTTGAGCTGCGGTTGGCCATTGGGCATGGGGGTCTGGCAACGTATAATGCAAAGCCCTATTTTATCAGAAGGCCCGCAGCCGCATGTTTCACATTGTGCTCTATGAGCCGGAAATTCCGCCCAACACCGGTAATATCATGCGCCTGTGTGCCAACACTGGCGCGCACTTGCACCTGATTCATCCCCTGGGCTTTTCACTGCAGGAAAAAGCCCTGCGTCGGGCCGGGCTGGATTACCGCGAGTGGGCCAGCGTCAGGCAGTATGCCGACTATGCCGATTTCACCCAGAAAAACCCGGACATTCGCCTGTTTGCCTGCACCACCAAAGCGGCACGGTTTCACACCCGGCCAAGTTACCGAAGAGGCGAAGGGTTTTTGTTTGGACCGGAAACCCGGGGTTTGCCGGAAAGTCTGCTCGAATCCTTGCCGGAGGAACAGAAAATCCGCATTCCTATGCAGCCGCACAGTCGCAGCCTGAATCTGTCCAACGCGGTGGCCGTGGTTTTGTATGAAGCCTTGCGCCAAAGTGACTTTGAAGGCCTGGGTTGAGCCGTATTCTGCCATTCTCTCCACAAAAAAAGCCGGCATAACCGGCTTTTCGTGATGATTCCGGTTTTGTGGGTTAAGGAAGCTCTGATTGAATCTGGCGCGAGCAGATTGTTGTGGAAAATTGTTCAGTTCAAGGCGCAAACCGCACGTAATAGCAGGCTATTGCGAAGGTTTGCAACGCAGAAATGGACAATTTGACGCCACAAGATGCCGTGTCACGATTCGATCAGAGCTTCCTTAAGCGAGGCTATTCAAAGCCGTGCTGAAAAATCAGGTCCGTGCATGCTGAGGCCGCCGAGCCACTGATGCCGGTGGGCGTAATGGCCACCGTCAGTCGCGCATTGGGGCCCTGATTCGAGGCGTCATTGAGAACCACTTCACTGAACACGGGCCCGGCATTGGTGCTGGTGACCTGGGCGCAAAAGGTCACGTCAATGCTTTCGCCCGGTTGCAGGGTAAAGCCGGCAGGCAGGCTGGAAAGCAGGTAATTGGCTGTATTCTGGGGTTGTACGTTCCAGTTGGTGACTTGTGAGCTGCGGTTGGTGAAGGTGCGATGCCAGACGCAGGTGCCGTTACAGTCGTTGGCGCGCAGGCTGGGAATATTCAGGCTGGCCGGATCGCCACCGCTGCCCGGGTTGGCCGCCAGGTAGTTGGCAAAGGTTTCGTTCATGGTCAACTTCGACAAGGCGGCCAGGCGCAGATCCACCATGCCACTGCCTACGTCATCGGGGGTGGCCTGCGTGCTGCCGTCTTCTTTTTTGGTGGTTTTGTCCGCAGTCATCATCAGGGCTGAACGGATTTCCGCCGGGCTCCAGTCCGGGTGCGCGGCCTTAATCAGGGCGGCAGAACCGGCCAGATGTGGGGAAGACATGGACGTGCCGCTGATCATGCCGTACTGGGGTGCGGCCCCGGCATTATCGGCATAGGCCGCCATGATGTTGACCCCTGGGCCAGTGATGTCCGGCTTGGTCACGGAAAACGTGGTGTTTGGTCCGCGGAAGGAGAATGAGGCCAGCCGGTTGCCCAAACTGTCAATCAGGCGCCAGGTGGTGGTCGCCAGGATTTCAATGGTTGCTGCCGTGGGCAGGCTGCTGGTGATGAAGTCGCGCAAGGCTGTGCCATCGGCCAGCCCCACCATGACAGAGGGAATCGTGGTGGTGTTCAAGCCACCCATGACAATGGGAACATCGCTGGCATTGTTGTAAACCACCACGGAAAGCGCGCCGGCGTTCATGGCATTATTGATCTTGTCGGCAAAAGCGCAGGAACCGCGGCTGATCAAAGCCACCGCGCCGGCAAATTCGTTGCCATTGGGCCAGGGGTTGCAGCCTTCAAAGTTGGACGGGTCCACATTGCCCGCATAAATGGCATTGGCATTGATATCGGCACCCAGTGCCGGGCCGCTGCCTTGCAGACCATACAGGTTCTGTGTGTTGGCCGGCGGTGTGCCCGGGCCGGTGGCGCTGACGTTGTTGCTGTTGGCGCGGTGGTGGGTGGAAGCGGCAATGGTCATGACCCAGGGGCCCAGGTGATTGACGTTGCCCACCGGATCCGGTGTGCCAGCGCTGGTGTTGCCAGCAGAAGCGGACACCACGATGCCGGCATTGACCGCGTCCAGAAACAACCGATCAGCGTCGTTCCAGGGGCTGAGGCCACCAGAGATAGAGAAGTTGATTACGTCCACGCCATCGGCAATGGCCTGGTTGATGGCGGCGGTGATGGCCGAGCCGGGGCAACTGTTTTCACACACGTCGTAGTTGATGATGTGCGCGTGCGGCGCCACGCCGGAAATACTGGGCGCATTGAGTGTGGCACCGGAGGTGGTGACAATAAAACCACCGGGCGGGGCGGTGATGGTATTGCCTGCGGCGGTGCTGGCTGTGTGCGAGCCGTGGCCGTTGGAATCTTCCGGGCCATCATTTTCTGCTGTCACCGCATCGGCAAAATCCCAGGCGCCGATGTGCTTGTCGTTACACACAAAAGCCGGGTTGAAGTTGGGGTTGTTCGGGTCGCACCAGCCAACAAAATTGCCAGCACCCAGCGGGTTGGCTGCGGAAAAATCATAGCCATCCTCGGGTGCATCGCTGAACGATGGATGGTCAAAGTTAATACCGGTATCAATCACACCAACGATTATCCCTTCGCCTTTGTTGGGCAGGTTGCCGGGCATATTGGTACCGCTCCAGAGGGTATCGGCACCAATCAGCAACGGGCCGGCATCCGTGTGCAGCTCGTAGTTTTTATCCGGTTCGACGCGTTTGATACCCTTGATGGTGGCCACTTTGGCGGCTTCTTCGGGGGTCAGGCGCACGGCCACGCCGTTCATGGCCAAGTCGTATTCAAAAACGGGAGTCACCGCCCGGCTCAATGCGCCCTGCATAGCGGCCAGTTTCTGTTGCTGCCGGCTTTTTAACCAGTGGCGGTATTCCACGGTGGCTGGCGAGCGGACATCCAGTTTGCGTTTTCCGGTCACGGCCGGGCTGGTGGCACGCAAGCCGGCTATGCCACCAGTGTAGCTGGCCACAGGTGGTTCCTCAAACTGAATTAGGTAAATGGCCTTGTCCGCGGCTTGTGTAGCAAAAGACAGGCTTAAGGCAATGGCTGTCAGCACAGGCAAAAAGCCACGCTGACGGATGGACTGGATTGGTGAACTCACGGTGTACTCCCTCTGTTTCTCGGAAATGTAACATTTTGTTTTGAATGCTGACTTCTATGGAGGCCAGCTAGACGGTGCCCAGACACTACCTTTGTTTCCGGGGTGAATCAAGATGAGAAGACAAAAAAGGCCGAAAATTCCCGCCATTTGCTAAAATAGCCGATTCTTTTTCGCGGATTCCGTTAAATGACCGTTAAAACCCGTTTTGCCCCCAGCCCCACTGGGGTTTTGCACATTGGTGGTGCCCGTACCGCCTTGTTCTCCTGGCTGTTCGCCCGCCATCATGGTGGCGAGTTTGCCTTGCGCATTGAAGACACTGATCGTGAACGATCAACTGAAGAATCCGTGCAGGCGATTCTGGACGGGATGGCCTGGTTGGGGCTGGATCATGATGGCGAGGTGGTGTTTCAGACCCAGCGCTTTGATCGCTATGGTGAACTGATCCAGCAACTGCTGGATGAAGGCAAGGCCTATTACTGCACCTGCTCCAAGGAGCGGTTGGAAAAATTGCGCGAAGAGCAAATGGCAGCGGGTGAAAAACCCCGTTATGACGGCAAATGCCGTCACGCCAATATCCCGGCCGGAACACCTGGAGCGGTGGTGCGGTTCAAGAATCCACTTGAAGGCGAGGTCAGTTTCCACGACCACGTGCGGGGGGGCATCACCGTCGGCAATGCCGAACTGGACGATTTGATTATCGCGCGTGCCGATGGCACACCCACCTACAATTTTACCGTGGTGGTGGATGACATGGACATGGGCATGACCCACGTCATTCGCGGCGATGACCACATTAACAACACGCCTCGTCAGATTAATCTTTATCAGGCGCTGGGTGTCACGCCGCCGGCATTTGCCCACGTGCCCATGATTCTGGGGGATGACGGCAGCCGGCTTTCCAAGCGCCATGGCGCGGTGGGTGTCATGCAGTACGCCGAGGACGGCTATTTGCCCGAGGCGGTGCTGAATTACCTGGTGCGGCTGGGCTGGTCGCATGGCGATCAGGAAATTTTTTCGCGCGAGGAAATGATCCGTCTGTTTGACCTCAAGGGCATTAATCGCGCCCCGTCCACTTTTAACACTTCCAAGCTCAACTGGCTGAACCAGCATTATATCCAGCAGGCCGACAACGCGCGGCTGGCTGCTTTGTTGGCCGAGCGGCTGAAAAAAATGAAGCTGGCCGTGCCAGAAGGCATGAACCTGGAAGACGTGGTGGCCCTGTTCAAGGAACGCAGCGTCACCATCAACGACATGGCCGAGCAGGCACGTTTTCTGTTTGAGCCGATCAGCGACTATGACGCCAAAGCTGATAAAAAAATATTCCGTGCCGCTGCCCTGGAACCACTGCAGACCCTGCGTCAGCGACTGGCCGAGATTGAAAACTGGCAAGAGGTTGATCTGCACGCAGTCATCGAACAAGTGGTCAATGACCTGGGCGTGGGATTTGGCAAGGTGGGTCAACCGCTGCGCCTGGCGCTCACCGGCAAGTCCGGTGGCCCGGCCAACGATGTGATATTACGCCTGTTGGGCAAGGACGAGAGCCTGCGCCGCATTGACCAGGCCATCGCGCATTTGCAAAGGAACCTCTGATTGAATCGTGACACGGCATCTTGTGGCGTAAAATCGTCCATTTCCGCGTTGCAAACCTTCGCAATAGCCTTGCTATTACGTACGGTTTGCGCCTTGAACTGAACAATTTTACACGCCAATCTGTTCGCGCCAGATTCAGTCAGAGCTTCCCAGAACAAGCTGGCCGCCGACGGCCCCTGAGACAGTCCCTTCCCTCACCTGAAAACATAAAAAGCCCCGCTGCTGAGCCGGGGCTTTTTTTGCGAGCGGGAGGTGTTTTTTAATTACTTGCCTGAGAACCTCGCCGGACGCTTTTCCAGAAAGGCACTGGTGCCTTCAGCCTTGTCTTCGGTGGCGCAGCAGACGGCAAAGGCCTTGGCTTCATACGCCAACGCTTCGGGCAGGGCGCATTCGGCACCGTGATTGATGCTGTCTATAATCATCGACAGGGCCACGGGAGCGGACTGGCTCAATTGTTCGCCCATGGCCTGAGCGGTAGACAGCAGTTCGGATGGCGCCACCACCTTGTTTACCAGGCCAATGTCATGCGCGCGTTGGGCGTCGATCATGTCGCCCAACAGGTTCATCTCCATGGCCCGGCCCTTGCCCACCAGGCGTGTCAGGCGCTGGGTGCCACCAAAGCCGGGGATAACGCCCAGCTTGATTTCGGGTTGGCCAAAGCGGGCGTTTTCGCTCGCCAGGCGCAGGTGACAGGCCATGGCAAGTTCGCAGCCGCCGCCCAGGGCGAAGCCATTGACGGCCGCAATCACCGGCTTGGGGCTGTTTTCGATGCGGTTCATGACCTGTTGGCCGAATTCGGCAAAACGCAGCCCGGAAATGGCATCGGTTTGTGCCAGTTCGGCAATGTCCGCACCGGCAACGAAGGCTTTTTCGCCACTGCCGGTGATCACCAGCGCGCGGATGGACTCATCGCCAATGGCCTGGCTTATTGCCTCATCCAGTTCGGTGAGTGTTTCGTGATTCAGCGCATTGAGCTTGCTGGGCCGGTTGATGGTGATGGTCATGACGGCGTTGTGCGTGTTCAAAAGCAAGTTGTTCATGCGGTTTTCCCTAAAGGCCTCAAGTGAAGGGGGAAATTATAACATTGCTGGAACTTGAGCCACGGCCAGTGGGTCAGACAAACCGCTTGCACCGCTGTCGGTGCCGGCATAAAATACGCCATCCGCTGCCAGATGTGATCCCGTGTGGATGATGGCGGCTCCAGCCCGGCTGTTGCGATGTAACTGAGTGATCATCGAAAGCGCTGCGGTTTATTCAATCAAGAGGTTTATACTGCATGAAAATTCGTCAATTACTGCTGGCAGGCATGATGCTGGTCGGTTCCGCTGCCCTGGCCCAGAAAGCCGAGGTCAGTGCCAAAGACATTCATTTCGACAAGAACAAGACATCCTACGCCATGGGCTTTCAACTGGGTCGCGACCTGGCCGCGCGCAAGGGCACCGAGTTTGAACTGTCCATGGACGAAGTCCTCAAGGGCGTGCGTGATGCCTATGCCGGTAAGCAGCCGGCCTATGCCAAGGAAGACCTGATCAAGAACATGACGGCCTTCGAGAAAAAAATGCGTGCCAAGCAGATAGAAACCTTCAAAAAGGTTGCCGAAGAAAACAAGAAACGCTCGGAAAAGTTTCTGGCCCAGAATCGCAAGAAAAAAGGCATCAAGGAACTGCCTTCAGGCGTGCAATACCGCGTGATTGAAGAAGGTTCCGGCAAACGCCCGACGGCAGACAGTGAAGTGACCATTCACTACCGCGGTTCCCTGATTGGCAAGGACAACTTTGACAACCTGCGCGAATTCGACAGTTCTTTCATTCGCGGTGTGCCACGCACATTCAAGGTCAATGAAGTGCTCAAGGGCTGGCAGGAAGTACTGCCACTGATGAAAACCGGCGCCAAGTGGCAGGTGTTCATTCCACCTGAACTGGCTTATGGCATCCGTGGCCAGGGCCCCATTGGCCCCAACGAAGTGCTGGTGTTCGACATCAATCTGTTGGATGTCAAATAAGCCAGAACCACAAGTTATTCCTTCACGGGCAGGTGTCAGCACTTGCCCGTTTTTTATGCAGCAAGGGAAGCTCTGATTGAATCTGGATGAAGCAGGTTATGCCGGAAATATTCGAGAACAAGGTGAAGTTTGCAGCCAATAGCCAGGCTATTGGCAAGGACTTCAACGCAGTTATCGGGCATTTCAGGTATGAGATGCGAGTTCAAGATTCGATCAGAGCTTCCCAAGGCAAATGCAGGCCATGAAAGCCGGCCTTTCTGCTGAAGCCTCCGGCCAGCCGATTCAGGACTGGGACAGCCAGGCCTTTCGGCAACGGCTGAAATCCGCCCTGAAACCGCCTGAAGTGTGGCAACCGGATACCCGTGGCGGCCTGCGCCCGGCGGCTGTGCTGATCCCTTTGTTTCAGGACAAGGGTCAGTGGCAGGTATTACTCAACAAGCGCGCCGAAGGACTCAAGCATCACGCCGGCCAGATCAGTTTTCCCGGTGGCGCATTTGAACCCACGGATGCCAACATTCGTCATACCGCCTTGCGGGAAACGCACGAGGAACTGGGGCTGGATCCCGCTTACATTGAGATTGTGGGTTACCTGGATGAGCTGGAAACCATCAGCGGCTATCGGGTGACGCCGTTTGTGGCCTTGTTGAAACCTGGCTTCAGCGTGCAGGTGGATCCGGGCGAAGTGGCCGAAGCGTTTTCCGTGCCGCTGGATTTTTTCCTTGACCCGGCCAATCGCCGCGCGCAGGGATTTCGGTCCGAAGGCAAACGCTGGCAGACCTGGGTTTTTCATCACCAGGGTCACACCATCTGGGGCGCCACGGCGCAAATGCTGGTGAACCTGGCGGAAAAACTGCAGCCGCCGGCTGTGGTGTCCGGGGACAGAAGCCTGCCGGAAAACAGGCAAGGCAACAGCTAAGACAATACAGAAATCATCTCTTACTAACGGCCCGGTGGCCACGAGTACCGCATGACTAGCAAGATAGAAACACGCCATTTAGCGCCTGCAGGCAAACTGTTCATCAAAACGCATGGTTGCCAGATGAACGAGTACGATTCGGCCAAGATGGCTGACGTGCTGAAAGCTTCTCACGGGTTGGAGTTGACCACGAACGAGGCCGAAGCGGATGTGATACTGGTCAACACCTGCTCCATTCGCGAAAAAGCCCAGGAAAAGGTCTTTTCGCAACTTGGCCGCTGGCGTGAACTGAAAGAAAAAAATCCCCAGGTGGTGATTGGCGTTGCCGGCTGCGTGGCTTCCCAGGAA
>WGBZ01000208.1 GCA_015494035.1 Lysobacterales bacterium
CGCCGGGCCTGGGCAAGACCACACTGGCGCACGTGATTGCCAACGAAATGGGCGTCAATCTGCGCCAAACATCCGGGCCGGTGCTGGAAAAGGCCGGCGATCTGGCGGCCCTGCTGACCAACCTGCAACCGCACGACGTGCTGTTTATCGACGAAATCCACCGCTTGTCGCCGGTGGTGGAAGAAGTCCTTTACCCGGCGCTGGAAGACTTCCAGATCGACATTATGATCGGCGAAGGCCCGGCAGCCCGTTCCATCAAGCTGGACCTGCCGCCCTTTACCCTGGTTGGCGCCACCACCCGCGCCGGCTTGCTGACCTCACCCTTGCGCGACCGCTTCGGCATCGTGCAGCGGCTGGAATTCTATAGCGCCGAAGAGCTGGCCAGCATCGTCAAGCGTTCCGCCGGCATACTGGGCATTGCCGCGGACGATGAAGGCTGTTACGAAATTGCGCGCCGCTCCCGTGGCACACCGCGCATCGCCAACCGGCTGTTGCGGCGCGTACGCGATTTTGCCGAAATTCGCGGCGACGGCACCATCACCGCGCCGCTGGCTGACAAGGCCATGGATTTGCTGCAGGTGGACAGCAATGGCCTGGATGAAATGGACCGGCGTTTTCTCAACACGCTGATTGAACATTTTCAGGGCGGGCCGGTGGGCGTCAACTCACTGGCGGCCTCACTAAGCGAGGAACGCGGCACCATTGAAGACGTGGTGGAACCCTACCTGATCCAACAGGGCTACGTGACCCGCACCGCGCGCGGGCGCATGGCCACGGCCAAAACCTGGCAATGGCTGGGCCTGAAGCCTCCGGTTATCGCCACCGATAACAGCGACTTGTTTGAATCCTGAAAATGCCTCAGCAGCGCCTTTTTGCCGCCACCTTCCGTGTCTATTATGAGGACACCGATGCCGGTGGGGTGATGTATCACGCCCGCTACCTGAACTTTTTTGAACGCGCACGGACTGAATGGTTACGCCAGTTGGGGATTAATCAGTCACAATTGGCCAAACGGCATAACCTGGTGTTTGCCATTCGCCAGGTTCAGGTGAGCTACCGCCGCCCGGCGCGTCTGGATGACTGCCTGCAGGTCAGTTGCGAAGTGGCCGATAGCGGCCCGGCCAGCCTGAAGTTCAGCCAGCGCATGCACAATGAGGACGGGCAACTGCTGGCCGAGGCACGGGTTGAAGCCGCTTGCGTACGGGCCAGTGATTTCAAACCACTGCCTTGGCGAAAAACAGCGCTGGCCCAGACGCTTTCCGCAGTTTTGCCTAAGAAAGCTCTGATCGAATCGTGAACGCTATTTAACCGGGATTTGATTCATGCACGCCCGAAAACGGCGATAATCACCCGCAAATCAACGAATATTCAAGGAGAACCCGCCCCGTGGACAGCACCACCCAGGAATTTGACTTTCTTTCCCTGATTCTTCACGCCAGCACACCGGTCAAGGCCGTGATGGCCCTGTTGATACTGGCCTCTCTGGCTTCATGGTATGTGATTTTCATCAAGTGGAAAACGCTCAAGGCCGAGCAACGCAAAGCGCGCAAATTTGAAGAAACGTTCTGGTCTGGCGTGGACCTGAGCCGGCTGCACGAAAGCATCAGCAATGACAAGAAAAAGCCCACCGGCATGGCACGGATTTTCGATGCCGGCTTCAGGGAGTTTCTGCGCACCCGCAAAATGGCCGGTAACGACGAAAAATCGGTGGATAATGCCGACCGCGCCATGCGCATTGCGCTCAACCGTGAAATTGACCGGTTGGAACGCGGCTTGCCCTTTCTGGCCACCGTGGGCTCCATCAGCCCCTACATCGGCCTGTTCGGCACCGTCATCGGCATCATGGTTTCCTTTCATGCCTTAGCCAGCGTCACCCAGGCTACCATTGCCATGGTGGCGCCGGGCATCTCCGAGGCCCTGATTGCCACCGCCATGGGCCTGTTCGCCGCGATACCCGCCGTGGTGTTCTACAACCGCTTCAGCACCGACGTGGAGCGCCTGTACACCCAGTACGACACTTTCAAGGAAGAATTTTCCGCCATTTTGCACCGACAAACCGGCAATTAAGGGAGCCTGTGCATGAGACGCAAACGCAAGGCCATGGCCGAAATCAACGTGGTGCCCTACATAGATGTCACGCTGGTGTTGCTGATTATCTTCATGATCACCACGCCGTTGCTGAATTTGGGCGTGGAAGTGGATTTACCGGAATCCGAGGCCAACACGGTCACCATCGAAGAAGAACCGGTGGTCATCAATGTGGATAAAAATGGTGACTTTTACCTGAGCATCGGCGGTGAGTTTGAACTCATTGACGAAGAATCACTCAAACGAAAAATCGCCGCCTTCGTCAAGGCCAACCCCAAAGTGCCCATTGTCATCGGCGCCGATCAGGGGGTGGAATATGGCCGGGTATATCAGGCCATGGTGGTGGCGCAACAGGCCGGGGCCAAAAAAGTGGGCTTGATCAGTGATCCGCTGCCGGCCAGCCAATAAGCCTCAAATACCCATAAATCATGCACAAGGAACACCAACAAGCCGCTCTTTTCACCCTGGCCCTGCACGCGGGCCTGGTGGCCTTGATTGTGTTCAGCGGTTTTCGGCTGGTGGTGCCGCCCCCCAAAGGGCAGGGCATTAGCGCGGAACTGATCGATA
>WGBZ01000209.1 GCA_015494035.1 Lysobacterales bacterium
GAATCGGTGCCGTGTTCGGCCGCCAGTTTGGGATTGATAAAACGCCAACCGATGGTGGTGTCATAAATTTCCGCGTTACGCGACCAAGCGCTTTCTGCCTTGGGCATGACCAACGGCGCGCGCGTCATGGACTCCACCCCACCGGCCACCACCAGGTCGGCTTCTCCCGTGGCTATCTGGCGGGCACCGCTGGCCACTGCATCCAGGCCGGAAGCGCACAGGCGGTTCACAGTGATGCCCGGCACACTGGCAGGCAAGCCGGCCAGCAAGGCGGCCATGCGCGCCACGTTGCGGTTGTCTTCGCCAGCCTGGTTGGCGCAACCGGCAATGACCTCTTCCACTGCTTCTGTTGGCACGCTCGAGTGATTGGCCATTAGGGTGGCAATAACATGGGCCAGCATATCATCCGGCCTGACCGCTGCCAGTGCGCCACCAAAGCGGCCAATGGGTGTGCGTATGCCATCACAGATATAGGCGTTTTTCATGTGTCTGTCCCCTGATGTGCGACGCAGGCAGGGCCGCGTTGCTGAGTCGTGTTATTGAATGGGTTAATTTATGACACGCCTGTCATCCGTGCCCATGGCGTTCAGTCAGGGTCTGACGGCTGTCGCGTTCCACCTGGTGTCGCAACCAGGCCGAAGGCCGGTAACGGTCATCACCAAACCACTGTTGCAGGCCTTCCAGGGTCTGCAATACGTGCTGAAAGCCGATTTTTCGCCCCCAGGCCAACGGGCCTTCGGGGTAGTTGACGCCGTAGCGCATGGCGCGGTCCACGGCCTCGGCATCGCACACGCCGGTGAACACCGCTTCGGCAGCTTCGTTAATCAGCATCACCACGGTGCGCATGGCAATCAAACCCGGCTCATCCGGCACCACCAGCACTTTTTTGCCCAGGGCTTGAAACAGGCCGATAACGCTTTCGCGATTGGCTTTCTCACAGCGTTCGGAAAAAGCCAGGGCGATGGTCTTTGCACCGGCAAAATCCAGCGCCAGGTCCACATGAACCAGGCATTTGTAGCCGTGCTCCCGGGCCCGGGCCGTGGCCGTTTGGCCATTGGCCAGCACCACGGCGCAACCACCAGCCAGCAGGTAGCCGGAACCCCGGGATTCCATCAGGGAAATACAGCGCCGGGCGCGTATCAGCCCACGCAGGGGCTCGCCCAGTCCCATGTGGCCGCGAATGGTGACAGTGCCGTTCTGGTCGCACGGTGGCGCGTAAGGCACCGGGGCAGGGTCATTGCCTTCGGCGCCGTAATCGTAAAAGCCGCGACCTGTCTTGCGGCCCAACAGCCCGGCGGCCACCATTTCCTGCTGTATCAGCGATGGGCGGTAACGCGGATCGTTGAAAAAGGCATTGAAAACACTCTGGCTGACGGCAAAGTTCACGTCTATGCCGATCAGGTCCATCAGTTGAAACGGGCCCATGCGGAAACCGGCGCTTTCGCGCAAAACCGTGTCGATCACCGCCGGGCTGGCCAATTGCTCCTGCAGCATTTTCAAAGGCTCGCCGTAAAACGGTCGGGCGACGCGATTCACAATAAAACCGGGGGTGGATTGTGCCCGCACCGGAATCTTGCCCCAGGCCAGGCAGAGTTGTTCAGCGGCGGCCAGCAACGCCGCGTCACTTTGCAAACCGGCAATCACTTCCACCAGTTTCATGACCGGCGCGGGGTTAAAAAAGTGCAGGCCGATCAAGCGCGAGGGTTCATTCAGGGACGCAGCAATGGCGGTGATGGAAATGGAAGAGGTGTTGCTGGCAAAAATGGTTTCCGCCGGGCAGATTTTTTCCAGTTGCTGAAACAGGCCCTGCTTGATGGTGAGGTTTTCCACGATGGCCTCGATGACCAAACGGGCTTTGGCCAGCGCATCCAGCTCATCCACAAACCGGATCCGCTCGAGAATTTCCTGCCGCTGGCGGGCGGAAATCCGGACTTTATCGACCCGTTTCTGCAAGCGCTGAGCCATTTGCTCCAGTGCCTGGTGCGCGGCCTCGGCATTGACATCGTGCAGCAACACCTGATGCCCGTGGCTTGCTGCGACCTCCGCAATGCCTATGCCCATGGTCCCGGCACCGATAACCCCGATGGCCGGAAAGCGATTGATGGCCTCGGCAGTTTCAGTGGCCCCAGCGGTTCCAGTGGCTTCGGTGGTCATTTAACGGCCCTCGAAAACCGGCGGTCTTTTTTCGCTGAATGCCGTCACGCCTTCGGCAAAGTCACGCGTAAGGCCGGCAATGCGCTGGTAATCCCGCTCCAGGTCCAGTTGTTGATCCAGGGTATTGGCCCAGCTTTTCTGCATGGCGTCCTTGATCAGCCCCAACGCGATGGTGGGCCGGGCAGCCAGGTTTTCCACCAGGCTTTCCAGGTCCTCGGCAAAGTTTTCATCGGCCACACTGCGGTAAATCATGCCCCAGTTTTCAGCCGTTTCAGCATCTACAGGCGTGCCCAGCAAGGTAATGGCTCGTGCCCGGGCGCTGCCTATCAAACGTGGCAAATGCCAGGTCATGCCACTGTCGGGAATCAGGCCGATGTTGCTGAAGGCCTGAATGAAGCGGGCCGATTTTTTGGCCAGCACCAGGTCACAATTGAGGGCAATGCCGGCACCGGCACCAGCAGCCACGCCATTGACGGCGGCCACCACGGGGATTTTGAGGGTATGCAGCAGGCGCAGACTCTTGTTGTAGCCGTTTTCCAGCGTTTCGCCCAAATCCGGCTTGCTGCCTTCGCGGGGCTGGCGTTCGCCCAGGTCCTGACCGGCACAAAACCCGCGTCCGGCACCGGTAATCACCAGCACGCGCAGGCTGTCATTGTTGGCAACTGTTTCCAGCGCCTGCTGAAACTCGCGGTGCATGGTCTTGTTGAAGGCGTTCAGGCGATCCGGGCGGTTCAGGGTAATGGTGGCACGCGCACCGGACTCGTTCAGTTCAATGGTCTCAAACATGCTGCCACTCTTGCGGATGGAAGGGCTTGTATTATACTCAAGCCACTTGGAAATTCTGGATGATTATGCCCCCCGTTTTTGAAATTGACGGCGTGGTGCCGGTGATCGACCCCAGCAGTTTTGTGCACCAGACTGCCAGCGTGATTGGTGATGTGATGATTGGCAAAAACTGCTACATCGGCCCGCACGCCAGTTTGCGCGGTGATTTTGGCCGGATTGTGCTTGAAGATGGCGTTAATTTTCAGGATGGCTGCATCGCGCATTGCTTCCCCGGTGGCGAAACCCGCGTGTGTAAAAACGGCCACATCAGTCACGGGGCAGTGTTGCACGGCTGCACCATCGGTCGCAATGCCATGGTGGGCATCCAGAGCGTTATCATGGACAACGCCCGCATTGGGGAAGAATGCATGGTGGCGGCATTAAGCTACGTCAAACCGGGTTTTACCTGCCCGCCCCGGCAAGTGGTGGCCGGCATTCCGGCAACCTGCAAGCGGCCTGTGAGCGACAAGGAGGTCGACTGGAAAACCCGTGGCACGGCGGTGTATCAGGATTTGACCGGACGCTGCCTGCATAGCCTGCGTGAAACGGCACCGCTGGCGTGCCTGGAAGAACGGGATGATGCCCACCAATTAAAGGTGCCCGGCTTCAAACCCTTGAAATAAGCGCCAGCTAGATTGAATCACTCAAAGCCGTGGGCAAAAATGCTGTCGGTGGTGATGCGAAACAAGGTACCGGCCAGTGAAACCGCATACACCTCGCCGGTTTCATCTTCTCCAAACGAACCCAGGTTGAACTGTAGGCTGGCTTCGCCGTGGTTCCACTCCTGACGGATCCAGTTGCCACCGGATTCACTGGCATACCAGATTTTGCCGGAACAGTAATCGCCATAAAAATACAGCCCATTAATGGCGGTGACCGGGCCACGGTAGCGGTAGCCGCCGGTGATGGCGCAATTGCCGCCGGTGTGTGTTTCTGTTAAGACCGGTGGCGTCAGCGTCACACCGGGCAGACAGCGCCCGGCATTATACGTCTGGTCGCCTTCCATGCAGCTCCAGCCATAGTGCTCGCCACCCGTACTGGCCGCCGGCTGGCGATCGATTTCTTCCACCGCGCCCTGCCCCACATCACCAATCCACAAGTCCCCGTTGAGGCGATCAAAACTCCAGCGCCAGGGATTGCGCAGCCCCCAGGCCCAAATTTCACTGCAGCGGGTATCGCCTGTGGACTCAAACGGGTTGTCGGCAGGAATGCCATAATTGACGCCTTCGGCACACACGCCATCGGTGTTTACACCCGGGTTGTCCACGTCGATGCGCAGCATTTTTCCCAGCAAGGCGCGTGAATCCGGGTCACCAATAAAATTGCTATCAGGCGAACAACTGCCGCTGTTGTCCAGATTGGCCGGATCGAGGGTCTGCGCGCGATTGCAGGGGTCGCCACCACTGCCGCCATCACCCATGCCAATGTACAGGTAGCCGTCTGGTCCAAACAGAATGTTGCCGCCATTGTGGTTACTGAAATCCTGGTCAACAGAGAAAATCACCACAGCAGAGCTGGCATCGGCCAGGTTCGGGTCGGTCCCCGAAACCTGATACCGCGCCACCACCGTGTCGCCCTGGGCGTTGGTGTAATTGACGAAAAAATAGCCATTGCTGGCGAAATTCGGGTGGAAGGCCAGCCCCAGCAAACCCCGTTCACCACAACAATTGACAATGCCGGAAATGTCCAGAAATGGCGTGGGCAGAATGCCAGTGCCCTGTTTGATGTAAATTTGCCCTTCCTGCTGGACAATAAACAACCGTCCGCTGCCGTCTCCAGCATGGCAGGCGGCCACGGGACTGCTCAAACCGGAAGCCACCGGCTGCAGAAAAAGGTCCGACGGCAATTGCGCCTGACAGGCCGGTGCAAGAAGAAACAACAGCAGCCCACAGGCCACAAAACGGGCTGTTGGAATGAAAGAAACCAGACGTGAAGAAAAACAAGCACTCATAAATTCCCCCTCAGGAAAAGCTGCTTTTGAACCAGTCTAACTCTGCCGCCCTTGGAAAAATGTTAAACCAGTCGCAGAGTTCCGAGCTAGAAGCATCAGCAGGGATATAAACACGAGGACAGCAGCAGAAAAAAAGGGCCTAGGGAACCTCTGATCGAATCGTGACACGGCATCTTGCGGCGTAAAATCGTCCATTTCGGATGTTGCAAACCTTCGCAATAGCGTTGCTATTAAGTGCGGTTTGCGCCTTGATCTGAACAATTTCACACTAGATAGTGTCGTCACAAGATTGCGCCCCATATGGCAATACAGCGAATATGAACCGCTGCCAGAAATGAAGCCGTATTCTTGGC
>WGBZ01000210.1 GCA_015494035.1 Lysobacterales bacterium
CGAATCTCGGGGGTGGTGCGGGCTTGGGGATGGATGACCATGATGTTATGCTTCCTCCAGGTTGTGCATCAACCAGCCATTTAACAGATGGCGACTTCGGAACAAAGGATAACTCCTTTTTGGAATAGAATCTATCGAGACCCGACACCTAGATAACTATTGCCGGCTTGGCGGAATATAAAAGTCGAAGCGAATTGCGCCGGGTCAGCCGCAGCAGCCCGAACCCGAGCCCTGGCGTTGTTGCTGGATGGGCGGGCAGGGTACGCTGCCATAGGAGCAGTACACGCAGCAGTCACCGGCTTTGGGTTGCAGCACCACGTGACAGTGGCTGCACTCATAAAACCACTGACAGGCATCGGTGGGCATGGTCAGGGTTTCGCTGTGACCGCATTCCGGGCAGGTCAGGGTGGATTGCAATTGCACATCGCTCATGGTGGACTCCGGTGGTATTTTTGTTGCCTATTTTTTCAGACCCAGCTTTTTCTTGTAGTTTTCGATTTCGGTTTCGCGCTGATCGCGGGCCTGTTCCTTGTAATGCTTGTCTGTGACCAGAATAATCTGATCATCCCATTGCTCGCCGTCTTTGAGCAAACCGCGCCCATCCATCTTGCGCCATTGACTGTTGGCGCTGTAATAGAGTTTGTCGCCCACCACCACGCCGTGGCTGGGCAAGTCAAAAGCGGGATTGGCCGATTCGATGGGATAAACTTTGAGTGGACGGCGTTTGTCCTGGCTCAGCTGAATGCGCATGACTCGCTGGGGCTTGATGCCATTCTGGATTACAATCAGGCCGTTGTCGTCATAGATCACGTCGTCGATGCCACCGGCAATAAATTTGGCCGGATTGGCCAGGTCCAGCAACTGTTTCTTTTCCAGATCAATGCCGAAAAGGCCAAACTCAAAATCGCTGAAATACAGGAATTTACCCGTTTCGTCGGTGGTCAGGCCATTGATGCTGCGGAAAATGGGGGATTCCAGCACGCCGCCAATCTTTTTCAGCTTGGGGTCGATGCGCAGGATGTGGCCGCGGATGTTGTTGTTGAAATACACCGCCCCGTCGGGGGCCACGGTCAGGCTGGTGATCAAGTGTGGCCGAGCCTTGGGTGGCAGGACGTAGCTTTTGACCAGTTTTCCGCTGTCCAGTTCGTATTCGAAAACCCCCGCCATGCCCTGATTGGCCGGGCTGTAATGGCTGTATTGTGGCAGGGAGGTGCTGGCCACCCACAGGCGGTTGCGCTTCGCATCCACGGCCAGGTCGGTGATGCTCCAGGGGCCATTTGTGTCACCGCCTGTGGCGGGAATAAATTCCTGCCGCTGGCCGTCCTTGACGCGAATCACGCTGCCATCACGGACGCTGCCTAAGAGAAAACTCTGGTCTTTGGGGTCATAAGCGAGGCTTTCATAAAGCAGGCCGGTCCAGGCATCATCAATGGTGAAGGCCGTTTGGCTGCCACCAAAGGGTTTGCCGTTGGCTTGCAGGTTTTCGACAATGTAGTCATACACCGGCGTGCCACGCACGGCAGCAAAATCCTTGTCCGTGGATGGGTCATAGGCCAGCCCCAGTTTTTGCAGGCGAATGAGTTGGTCATAGGCGGCGCTTTTGTGATCCTGCAGGGCGTGGCCCTTGGCCGCCAGCCATTGGTATTCGGGTTGGTGCGGTCGCAATTCGCTGACCCGTTCCATCACCGTGGTGAATTTCGGCCAGTTTTTTTCCTGATAAAAGCGCCCGCCCATGTTGAGCAATTCCGGCACATTGTGGTTGTTCTTGACCGTGTAATAAAACGCGCTGTCAGTTTGTGCCAACGGATCCTTGCTGCCCCCTGCCGGGTTCTTGTCTGCCGGCAGAAACTGCCCCCAGGCGTTGCCGGCCAGCAGGAAGGCGATCAGGGTCAGGGTGAACGACAGGGTTTTATGACGAATCGGGTTTATCAAGTAAAGCACTGAGGGTGACATAGTGGGTTGCCGGGTTAATTGGTTGGTTTTAGTGAAAATCCGGGCAGCTTCGACTGCCCGTGGTTGGCATCGGTCATGGCCGACTGCGGTATACAGCCTCCTAGACCGTTTTTGCTCGCCGGGGTTCATTCGCGAGGAATAAAAAGTGGTTCAGCCTGCATCCGGCACGTCCTTGTAGCCGGTCATTTCCTCGGATGAAAAGGCCGCCCCCAGCCCCAGGGCAATGCGGTTGACAAAATTGAAATAGGCCGTAATCAGGGTGGCATCGAGTATCTCATCATCCGTCAGCCCTGCCTGTCGCAAAGTGTCGATATCGGCTTCGCATTGTTGTCCGGGCGCGGTGGTGAGTTTGTGCGCGTAGTCGCAGATGGCCCGCAGCCGGGGTGAGAGATCGGCCTGGGTGTAATCTGCACATAGGGCATCCAGTTGGTTTTCGTCCTTAAGGTAACGGGCCAGGGATTCACGGTGATGATTAACGCAGTAATCGCAGTTGTCGGCCCGTGACACCACCACCGCAATGGTTTCGCGTTCGGCCCGTTTCAGACCGGAAGGGCCAAACATGATGCCCATGTACAGACTCAGGTGGTCCTCCAGAGCCTTCGGGTTGAGCGAATGCACCTTGAGAATGTTCGAAATCTTGCCACGCTGGGCAATCAGGCGGTCATAGATGGGCTTGAGTTTTTCATCGGCCTGTTCGTAAGGGACTTCGTGTATCCAGCTCATGGTAGACTCCGTAGCGGGTTGATGGAGGAGGTCAATACGGGCAACAGGCCGTCATTTTACTCGAATCGGGAAGGCTTTTGCGCTGATTGGTAGGCGCCGAATGCGGTAAAATAGCCGGCTTTACGACCGCTAAGGCCTCATCGCCCATGAAATCCCCTACCAAAACACTGCAAAACGACCTGCTAATTCGTGCCCTCAAGCGTCAACCCACTGAGCGCACCCCGGTGTGGGCCATGCGTCAGGCGGGCCGTTATTTGCCGGAATACCGGCAGGTGCGGGCTGCGGCCGGCAGTTTCATGGACATGGCCACCAACCCGGAGCTGGCCTGCGAGGTCACCTTGCAACCCTTGCGCCGCTTTGACCTGGATGCGGTGATTATCTTTTCTGACATCCTCACCATTCCCGATGCCATGGGCCAGGGTCTGCACTTTGTGGCCGGAGAAGGTCCCAAATTTGAAAAGAAAATCGAAACCGTCGCAGACATTGCGGCCTTGCCGATCCCCGATCCGATGGATTCCCTGCGTTACGTGATGGATGCCATTTCGCTCACGGCCAAAACCCTGGGTGGAAAGGTGCCGTTGCTGGGTTTTGCCGGCAGCCCGTGGACCTTGGCTACTTACATGATAGAAGGCGGTAGCAGCAAGACTTATGCCCGTTCCAAGGCCTTTCTCCTGAATCAGCCGCAGGCAGCGCACCAATTGTTGGACAAGCTGGCCCAGGCCACGGTGGCCTACCTGGCCGCACAGATTGAAAGCGGTGCTGACGCGGTGCAAGTGTTTGATTCCTGGGGCGGGGTGCTTTCCCCGGCCATGTATCGCGAGTTTTCCCTGCCGTATTTGCGCCAGATTGTCGCCGGGTTGCAGCAAGCCGGTTATGCGGACACGCCCGTGATCCTGTTTTCCAAAGGCGTGCACTCTACCCTGGCGGACATGGCTGAAACCGGTGCGCACGCCCTGGGCGTGGACTGGACCACCGACTTGAGCGAGGCGCGCCGATTAACCGGCGACAAGGTGGCCTTGCAGGGTAATCTGGACCCGTGCGTGCTTTATGCGGATGACGAGGTAATTCGGCAGGAGGTCAAGCGGGTGCTGGATTCCTACGGCGAAGGCTCCGGGCATGTGTTTAACCTGGGCCATGGTATGCACCCGGACATGGCGCCGGATAAACTCGGCGTGATGGTGGACGCGGTGCATGAACTGTCGCAAAAATGAGCACTGTGCAGATACCCATTGATGAAAACCTGAGCGATGGCCAGTGGCATGAGCGATCTGTGATCATCGAGGATCGCCACGTATCGGTCATGCTGCGTTTTAGCGCGGGAAAGTGGCAGGGCTTCCAGAACGTCTGTCCGCATCAAGGGCGTCGGATGGATTATGCGCCCGACCGTTTTCTCGTGACCCCAAAGGGCACGTTGGTGTGCCCGGCACACGGCGCGGAATTTCGACCCACAGACGGCTTTTGCATCAACGGCCCGTGCCGGGGCGCAAGTCTGAAGCCAGTGGAAGTCAGCGAAGGCGAGGCCGGTACGCTGACCCTGAAGGCCGCGTGGTTTTCTGGTTCCTGCGCCTGAAATCAACCCCACAGCCCTCTGAGAAAGCCAGACAACGCCTTATGGTATGCTAAAAGCTCTCTAGGAGAGGGGGAATACCATGGCATCGGTCAATAAAACGCACGCCACCAGTCAGGATCCGGTGGCTTTCCTGAATAGCATTGAAGATCCGATCAAGCGCGACGACAGCTTTCGCCTGCTGGAACTGATGGGGAAAATCACCGGAAAACCCGCCGTCATGTGGGGCACCAGTCTCATCGGCTTTGGTTCTTACCGCTACCAGTACGATTTAGGCCACAAGGGTGAGTACCTGGTGACTGGCTTTTCACCCCGCAAGGCCAACCTGTCCATTTATATTTTGCCCGGTTTTGATGATTATCAGGATTTATTGAAGAGCCTGGGCCGGCACAAAACCGGCCGCTCTTGTCTTAACGTAAAAAAGCTGGCTGATATTGACGAAGCCGTGCTTGAACAGCTCATTGCCGCGGCTTATCAGGATATGTTGCAAAAGTACACTTGCTCCTGATGCTGTTTCATCGTACGCTTTAGGCGTTACCGCAAAAAATCCCCCCCCACAGGCACACAGGAGCACAGCGGAGCGATGAACCCTGCTGGCAAAAAAATCCAGGGCACGTTTTGATCGTGCTGTATTTTTGTGTGTGCCTGGGTGTCATGGCGATGGCCACGGCGGCCGAAACTGACACAGAACCGCTGCCAGGTATTCAGCGCCTGCAGGAACCCTTCAAACAGTGGTATGACGAGATTGCCGACAACCCCCGCGCGGTGATTGAAAAACTCCAGAACTACCAGCACCAGGCATCGCGCACGCCCCTCGAGTTGGCACAAATCCATTTTCTTCTGGCCGACAGTTACGGTTACCTGAGCCTACTCGATCAGGCACAACGGCACACAGAAAAAGCCCTTGGTTTTATTGATGCCAACAGGCAGCCGTGGCTCTACCATCAATTGCTGTTGGAAAAGGCATTGGTGCTGGTTGAAACAGGGGACGACCGCCAGGCACTGGACTTGGCCCAGTCAGTGGTGCGTTGGGCCAGCACCACCGAGACAAAAGATGTGCTGATCGATGCCCTGATTACCCGCGCGATGATCGAAGTGAGAATGCAAAACTACCTGCTGGCCTTAAATGACCTGCAGGATGCACAGCAGTTGTCCCGATCCACCGATGAGGTCATCGAACGTGGTGATTTGAGTGGTTACCTGGCGGTGGTTTATCAGAACCGGGAGGAGCCGGCGCTGGCATTGCCATATTATGAGGAGTCGGTGAAATTCAACCGTGAACACGGCAATGA
>WGBZ01000211.1 GCA_015494035.1 Lysobacterales bacterium
CATTTTTTCCGCATTGCCGATCAGGAAAACAAAAAACAACAGAAAAACCACACTGGTGGAAAAAAGGAACCGCCCTGAAAGCACATAAACCAGCAACCACAGAAAAAGCCAGCTGATGATTTCAAAGGCGTAGTTATACGTCATTGTGTACTGGGTTGGCAGGTTCATGTCAGTCCACCAGGCGAATCCGTGCGGGTAAATAACCAGTACGGTGGTAGCGATAATCAGTAATGCCAGCGCCAAATCAGCCAACGCACCGTAGAACTTCCTAAATAAAAAGTCTTTTTTCATTCGAGATAGCTAGTTTCAGGAATTTGTGTCATAAAAAAGGCCATTGCAAGCAATGGCCTTTTGTTTACGGGTTAACTGTGATCCAATCACAAATTGGTTAACTCGTACTTCAAAACGAAGTATGTTCTATTAGCATTCAGAAGGAAGGTATTTGGCCGGTATGCCTGTGGCAGAACAATTCCACTTAACACTGCCTGGGTTAGTAATATCTGGTGTAAGCTGGACAGTACCTGCTACGCCGGCATTCGGCAAGTAGGAAATATTAATGACACCATTAGCACCAACAGTCACGGCAGAGGTATATTTACCCGAAATTACAGAGTCAAGGCCAGCTAGTGCATTGGTTGACGGTAATGTATTGGTGCTCATATATCTCTCGGTTACGGCTTGCTTGGCAGCAGCGGCCAGTTGAATGCCTTCAGCCACTTTTGTACGGATAGTGTAGTCGCGGTACGCAGGGATGGCGAAGCTCATCAGGATGGCGATAATCGCGATCACGATCATCAGTTCGATCAAGGTGAAACCTTGTTGTTTTCTTTGCATAGTCATTTTGAAATTACCTCATTGGTTTTGATAAATCGTTTTCTGGGGCACTCTTCCGTGAGCAACCATCCATTGCTGACAAGAATAGCCGCCACCGTGGGCGGATGCAAATTTAAGTTGTCACCAAGTGTTAACTGCGTCACAAAAGGGGGCAATTAGCGGCCCAACGGTCATATCACCGCCAGCGTATTACGCAAAATCCGGTTTTGCGCCCACGGATTGACAAAATTTGTCAGTTTTTTGGCCCCATGCCGCGTTTTTTACCCAAAAATGCATCAGTTTGCTAAGATTCAGCGCAATGCACACCAACCCCCTTTCTGTGATCACTGCCCGAAAAAAACAACATAAACCCGCCGCCGGCCAGCCACGACGCCCGCATGTGGTGTTGGTGGGGCCCACTGGCGCGGGAAAAACCACGGTGGGACGCCGCCTGGCCAGTTTTTTACACCTGCCTTTTTATGACGTGGATGAAGAGCTGGAAAAAACCACGGGCGTGAGCGTCAACCTGATTTTTGAAATCGAGAAGGAAACCGGCTTCAGGCATCGCGAAAGCCAGATGTTGCGTGAACTGTTCTCGCGCCCGCAGGCGGTGATTGCCACCGGCGGAGGCGTGGTGGTGGTGCCGGAAAACCGCCAGTTACTGGCCAGCAAACAGGCACTGGTGGTTTACCTGCAAACCTCGGTGGAACGGCAACTGTTTCGCCTCAGTCACGACAAGCGCCGCCCGCTGCTGCAGGTGCCCGACCGGGAACAACGCCTGCAGGAAATGGCCCAGGCACGCAACCCCCTGTATGAATCGGTCAGTGATGTGACCGTGCCCACCACCGGTGACTCGGCCTATCACATGGCACGCGAAGTCTACAAGCGACTCAAGCCGAAACTGAAAGCCCGTCGCTAGTATTCACTCATCGGATTCATTGGCAATCAAACGGCCTGGCAGAACGACTCCAGCACAGGCAGGATATCCGCTTCGGCGATGCCTTCGGCAAGGGTTGCCTGACCCAGACCCCGCATCAGCACCAGGCGGTGTTTGCCCTGGCTGACCTTCTTGTCCAGCCGCATGCGTTGCAACAATGCCTGTGGGGAATAACGCCGGGTTTCTGCTTCGGCCGCTGGCTGGGGCAGGCCCGTGGGGAGGTTCAGGTCTTTTAAGGCGGCGGTCACTTCCTGACTCAGGCCAGCGGGGGCCAGCCCCAAGCGCTCGGACAACCGGGCGGCCATGACCGTGCCAATGGCCACGGCCTCCCCGTGCAGGAGATCGCGGTACTGGCCAAGGTTCTCGATGGCATGGCCGAAGGTATGGCCCAGATTCAGCAAGGCGCGGCGGCCTTTCTCGGTTTCGTCCTGCTGCACCACGTCCGCCTTGAAGCGGCAGCATTGCTCCACCAGCTGATCCAGTATTTCCGGGTCCCGGCGCAACAGCGCCTGCCGGTGCTGACGCAACCAATGCACAAATTCCGCCGACTGGATAAAACCGTACTTGATGGCCTCGGCCAGGCCGCTGAGATACTCCCGTTCCGGCAATGTGGCCAGAAATTCGGTATTGGCCAGCACCGCCGAAGGCTGGTGAAAGGCGCCAATGAGGTTTTTACCGGCCGGGTGGTTGATGCCGGTTTTGCCGCCCACCGACGCATCCACCTGCGCCAGCAAGGTGGTGGGCACCTGTATGAATTCGATCCCGCGCATCCAGCAAGCGGCGGCGAAGCCGGTCATGTCACAGACCACGCCCCCACCCAGTGCCACCAGCACGCCGTCACGCGTTACGCCGTTTTCTGCCAGGTGATCCAGTATCCGCAGCCATTGTTGGGGCGTTTTATTTTCTTCACCATCGGGCAGAATAAATGCCGTACTTTGTGCAGGCCCGGCCTGACGAACCGCGTTCAGCAGCGTTTCTCCATGCAATGGCCAGACCGTCTCATTGCTGATGAGGGCCACTGGCCTGCCAGCCAGTTGTGCTGCCAGAATGTCACTGGCCTGGCCTGTGCTCAGATCGTGGCTCAGCACCACCGGATAACTGCGCTGACCCAAGGGGATGGTCACAAGGCGTTCGGACTCGGCTGTGTTCATGCAGGCTCCAGAGACAGTTGGCTTGCGCCGGGCGAACAAATCACGCCTGTGCAGCAAGGGACCAGGAAGGATTTACGTGCCAGGGGTTCCGCAATAGCAGAGCGGAATCAATAGACCAGGCGCAGGCTCGGGTCCCCCAGAATGGTAATGCCAGCTAGCACGTCTTGCAAGTGCTGTGCGTTTTTTCCAGACCCGTTCAACAACTTGGCTTTGGCCCGCACCAGGGCTTGGCCCACGCTCAGCCCCTGACTCAGCCCGGACAGGAACTGGGCCCGTAACGCCAGCTCGACTTTGGCGTCCGTAATGGCCGTGGCGCCCACGGTGAGGACTGCGCCATTTGCTGCGTTCAGCAGGGCTTCCGACAGGGAAACAAACAGCGGCGAGACGGCGTAGTTGTTCCAGCAGCCCCACTGAAACCACATGGACAGGCCGTCATTTTCCAGTGCCTGCACCTCTCCACTGCTGAGAAAACCCTGTGCCGACCACTGCGTGGCGCTGGAATGACCCAGGTATTCCACCAGCAACGGGTTCTGACTCAGGCTGTGCCTGAAGTCGGCCTGGGCTTCGGGCTGATTGCCGTCAATCCGTTGTTGATTCCAGGGCATGGGCAATACGGGCTGTTGCCGGTTTGCCAGTTCGGAAAAGTCTGTGTCCCCGTCATTGGCGTCGGTCAACATAACACTGCTGATGGCGGCCTGGCTGGAAGCCTTTTGTTCAAACGCCAGGGTTTTGTCTATCAACGCCTGCAATTCATTAAGGGTCCGCACTGGCCAGCGACCGATGGCCACTTCGGGCACCCCATCGGCATCAATGTCACCAAAGCTGGCGTCCACCGGCGCATAGCGCACGTACTGGCTGGTGGCTGCGTACAAACCGGGCAAAACCACCGTTTGTCCCAGACCGAGCTTGTTTTGGTAATCATAGCTGTCGGCCCCCACCAAAAGAATGTTATCAATGGGGTGCGTGCCTGCCGATTCGGCAATGAAGTCACGCAGGGCGTTGGCATCCACAATGCCGTTACTGAACTGATGGTAGATGTCATCCACAGAAACCACGCTCACCGTGTGCCCCTGTTGCTGACGGCGCAAGACCCACGGTTGCAGCGCATCCACAAACTGGGGTGCAGCGATTACCAGCAAGTCAGTATCGGCATTCAGGTCAATACGGCCAGTGGCAGCGGGGCGGACCACAGGACGATGGAAAGCATTGGTGGCCACCAGCCAGGTTTCTGCCAGGCTTTGGGGACGCACGGTCAACACCTGTTCCTGATTACCAGTGTCTGCACTTGAAGCCGGCACGATTCGCCATAAGCGTTGTTCTGAGTGCTGGTAGGCGACCAAGTCTGCCTGGCCTGCCAGCCGCAAGGATCGGCACGGGCCCAGCTGGCATAGCTGATTCACACCGCTGTCAAAGGAGTGACGATAAAGGATATCATCGGTCAGTGGCTGGGCATCGTTGTCGCGTTTTCTGGGAAAGTTCACTTGGCCATTGGCAAGTACCTGCTGGCTGTCGATACCGGTGACACCCCCGATGCCAAAGGCGTCCAGGTAATTCAGCTCATAGGCCACGCCGGTATCGGCAGGGAAGCGCAGCTCCAGGGTATTTACGCCCGCTCGCAAGACACCGGCAGGTATCTGGCCCATCAGGTTTTGCTGACCCATGCCTTCGGCCAGTGCGTCCAGTATTGGCACGCCGTTAATGGCCACCTGCAGGTGGTGATCATGTAACACATCCGGCCAGTCGGTCATGGTCCATAAGCTCAACTGCAAGGCATAAGGTTGGCTGGGGTCCACATTGGGCAACGTAAAGTTCAGACTGTCAGTCACCGCTTGCGACCGGACCAGATAACTGCGCCAATACCAGGGGTCGTCCTGAGTGTCCGGTGATGAAAAGCTGTAGGCTGAGTCTTCTTCAAACACCGTGTGCTGCCAACCGGCAAACTCACCGGTGGCCGGTGGCAAGTCATTTGGCGATGAACTGCCCATATCCTCACCCAGCATGGCATTGCCCGATGACAGGCGATAGGCCTTCTGGCTGCTGTAAAGGGTTTTGCGCTGGCTGGCAATAAATTCAAAGTAGTCCCCGGATCGGATCATCCCGTTGTGCTGCCGGTTGTAAATCACTGGCACTGCCTGGCCGTCGGCAGACAGTCGCAAGTGGGCAGAATTCATGCCGGTGTAGTCATATCCCAACGCTTTCAGTTCATCGAAAGACACCCGGTAAACCCCGGCCTGATCGGTGATCAGATCCAGTTCCGGTACGGCCTGTTGTTTCTGCCAGTCGGCTCGCTGGCGCAGTACACTCGATGGAATGGCTGGGCTGCCCGACCTGCCCTCCCGTGTGCTTTCAGGCTGGGCTTCTGTTCGGCTCAGGCGTTGCACGGGCGGTGATCCAAAAGGCTGTCCCAGGCGGAAAGGGCCGTGCCAGGTTTGCGTTCCATCCAGTGCCACATCCATGATCCAGACTTCTCGCCAATCGCCTTTGGGCAAATTCACTGCATAGTCCGCACCGGCGATAGTACCGGTGGTCTCTACGGGCACTTCGGTCAGCAGGTGATCAGCTGAGTCCTCTTTGCTGTTGTAAATTCGAAAGGCCAGATTGCCCGCCTCAAAAGCCGTGGACCATTGCAACCGGTATTGCTCGGGCTGAGCAGACAGCAGGACATAGCTGAGGTAAACCGGCGTTGGCACTGGTTGGGATTCGGTCACCGCCAGTTCACACAAGGGGCCAAAGGTGTAATTGGCAAAGGTCGAATTGCGGTTGCCGGTGTGGTCGACAAAATCGGCCGTAGTGCCACCGGCTGCCGGTGTGCCCGTGACCGCGATGCGCTGGCCGACGGTGCTGGGTGTGACGGCAATGCGATAGGTGAGCAGGGCACTGCTGACAGGCGGGATAATACCCGGGTCCCATTCCAGCGTACCGCTGCCACCGGCCGGTGGAATCGCCAGGCCGCCGGTGCCCGGGGCGGTTCCCTGGCTGACAGTCACTGATCCACCCACAAACGTCAGTTCCGGCACTGCCGGTATCTGGCTGCGAACCACGTCATTATCGGCCGCTGAAAAAGTGACGGGAAAGGCTGTGGGGTTAAAGACTTCGATTTCTATTTCCACTTCCGTGGTTTGCCCCAGCACGGGTGGATTGGGGCCTGACCAGAAATTCACCCGTTGGGTCACATAGGTTTTTACGGGTGCCGAATTTGCATCAGTGGGCAGGTACCAGCGGAAAGTGTCCGCTTCCATTGCGTCGCTGGGCACGGGCGTGGAGTTGTTGAAGTTGGCGATAATCACTTCGTTGTAGTTGGCACCGGCTGTGGCGCCACCAGTGCCCTGTTCATTGGCCACCAACAGACCACTCCAGATGCCCATGCCGTCCCGCAGAAAGTCAGTGCCTGAAGGCTCACCTCCGGCATCCGGGCCGACCGTGTTATTCACCCACACATCCTGGCCGCTCATGGTAGCCTGTGTGACCGTGTGGGAATACGCTCCGGTGCGGTTGGTCAACTGGATTTGCGTTTCCAGCGGTGGCGTCCCCGCGGGTAAATTGGGCACGTCCGAATCAAAATCATGCGTGTTCAATTCGCAGCCGGAGGTCACATAGGGATACACGGTGTGTCGGGCCGAGCTTTGGGTGGGGCCGGGAATACCATTGGTGCCAATGGGGATGGGCGCGATCATGTAGGTATTGAATTCCACCCCACCTGCCCCCGGGTCACCATCATGAGCCCGTACACCGAAGGCGTTCAGATCATCGGATGCACCCGCACCTCCGGCAGCGGTTGGCGGATAAGGGTACACCACCACCAGCCAATGCCCGGCTTGCGGATTGGGTATTGAATAGAACGTTGTCCAGGCATTATCTGCCCCTGGCGGACTGACAGCGTCACCGTAAAAATAGTTGTAATTGGCCACCGGGATGAAATTAAGCTGGGGATCATAGAGCGTGTAGATATAAAAGCTGTCCCAGGCCCCATTATTTTGATTGTCCCGGTCCCCACTGATGTCCGCATTGCCCCCGGCACCCAGATCCGCATCAAAAATATCGATCACCAGCTGTGCCGCGCCAGGAGGCACTTCAACACCGATCACGTAATATTGATTAAGCCCTGCAGCAGAGACCGTGTATCCACCAAACGAGGTGGGGCTGGCACGGCCATAGGCCTTGATCAGTGCCTGATGGCCGCCAGCCATGACAGGCAGGGCCAGAAAGCCAGCCAGAAGAATGACCAGAAAGATGCGCCATTTGTAGAGCATAGAGATTTTTCGCATAACAGGTGCCAGCTGCGCCATTGACCAATGAATATCAAAAATGAATATCAAAGAGGATAGTTATAATGGGCTAAAAGCACAAGAGGGACGTTCAAAAAGGGCAAGAAAACAGCACCAATCAATCAACAGCGCTTTTCAAAGGACGATTCAAGGGGCATTTCTTGCCAGCATGGACAAAAAACGTCAAGCCATGGATTCAGGCTTGGCAACGAGGCTTTCAATGGCCGCGGCAGCGGCCTGCATGCCAAACACTGAGGTCATATGGGCTGCCGTGCCAAAGCCCGTGGCGCAGTCCAGCGCCAGCCCGGCTGTGGCTTCACCGGCGCGTGGGTGTTGAACTGGCTGCGGAGAATACACGCAGTTGACGTGAAATTTGCGCCCTTCATAGCGCGGGAACCCCCAGTGGCGGCGCAGGTTGACCCGCAACTTGGCCAACAGGCGGTCGCCGTAAGCACGGCCCAGATCCGCCATGGTGACCTGGGTCGGGTCGGTCTTGCCGCCAGCCGCGCCCACGGTGGTAATGGGTATGCCCTGTGCCCGGCAATGGGCAATGAGCACGCATTTGCTTTTGACGTTATCGATGGCGTCGATGACATAATCCGGCACCTCGGCCAGCAAGGACTCGGCGTTAGTCTGCAAGAGAAAACTTTCCACCGCGTCCACACGCGCCTGTGGATTGATGTCCTTGATGCGTTGTCGCATGGCCTGCACCTTGGGCTGGCCAATGGTGCTTTGCAGTGCATGCAACTGGCGGTTGATATTGGTTTCGCAAATGTCGTCTGCATCAATCAGGGTGAGACGCCCCACCCCGCTGCGGGCCAGCGCTTCGGCGGCCCAACTGCCCACGCCGCCAATGCCCACCAC
>WGBZ01000212.1 GCA_015494035.1 Lysobacterales bacterium
ATATGTGTATAAGAGACAGCAAGGAACCAGCGACAAGGCCGCGATCTGCCCGATCAAATGGCCATGGATCAAACCCGGGGTTCCCAATCAAGCCGGCAATTTTCCCACCAAATTCACCTCAGGTCAACGCCTAAAACGGTTTCCAGCCCCATGAATTTGTTCAAATCCACCGTCATCGTGAGTTTTTTCACGTTCCTGTCGCGCATTTCTGGTTTTGTCCGGGACATGGTGGTGGCGCGCCTGTTTGGTGCCAATCTCTGGACCGATGCCTTTTTTGTGGCCTTCAAGATTCCCAACTTCCTGCGGCGACTGTTTGCCGAAGGCTCTTTTTCGCTGGCCTTTATCCCGGTGCTGAATGAAATAAAAGCCACTGACGACCGGCAGGCATTAAAGCAATTTATTGACCGCATAGCCGGCAGCCTGATGGCCGTAACCCTGATCATTTTCGCGCTGATGGAAATTTTTGCCCCGGCGGTTATCGCGGTGTTTGCCCCTGGCTACCTCGACAAGCCCGAAGTTTACCGCGAAACCGTCAGCATGTTGCGCCTGACCCTGCCCTACCTGCCGCTGATTTCGCTGGTGGCCTTTGCAGGCGGCATTCTTAACAGCCATCAACGCTTTGCCCTGCCTGCGGCCACGCCCATTCTGCTTAACCTGTCCCTGATTGCCTCGGCACTGTGGCTGAAAAACCAGTTCGACCCACCAGTGAAGGCCCTGGCCTTTGGCGTCCTGATCGCCGGAATTGTTCAGCTGGCCGTGCAACTGCCTGCCCTGTGGCGCATGGGGCTGCTGCCCCGGCCACGATGGGGCTTTACCGATCCACAAGTTAAAAAAGTCATGCGCCTGATGGGCCCCACCCTGTTTGGTTCATCCATCGCCCAGGTCAACCTGCTGCTAGACACGGTGATCGCGACCTTTCTGCCACTGGCCGGCAGCGTGTCCTTCCTCTATTACTCCGATCGCTTACTGGAATTTCCCTTGGGCGTTTTTGGCATCGCCATTTCCACTGTTATCCTGCCGGCGCTTTCGCACCAGCACGCTTCCGGTCGCGCTAACCATTTTTTGCACACCATTCGCTGGGCGGTGAAACTGGCCCTGCTGATTGCCCTGCCTGCGGCCGTCGGCCTGGCTGTACTGGCCCGGCCCGTGGTCATCAGCCTGTTTGAATACGGGCGTTTTGACGCGTTCAGCAGCCACATGACGGCCTTGAGCCTGACCGCTTACATGCTGGGCCTGCCGGCCTTCGTGCTCAACAAGGTGCTGCTGCCGGCTTTTTATTCGCGCAAGGACACGCGCACGCCGGTCAGAATTGGCGTCATGAGCCTGCTGGCCAACATGGTTCTTAACGTGGCCCTGACCGCTTTCTTGTGGTGGTTGGGCGTGGTCGCCCTACACGTGGCCCTGGCGCTGGCTTCAGCCCTGTCCGGTTGGTTACAAACGGCCTGGCTGTATCGCGCCTTACGGCACACGGCGGCCGTGAGCGAGTCGTTGTTCCCGTGGCCAAGTCTGCGCCGCATTGTGGCGGCCAGTGGCCTCATGGCCGTCGTGTTGCTCCTCGCCACCTGGGCCTTAAGCGAAGCCCTGGACTGGGACTGGCACGCCCAGGTCTGGTACGCTCGTCTGGGCGCACTGCTGGTGTTAATTGCCACCGGGGTGCTCAGTTACGGCGCCAGTCTGTGGGCCATGGGCATTGACCCTCACACCCTCATTCGCCCCAACTTGGCCGAAAGCGCCCCAGAAAAGGCAACGGATGCAGCCACCAGCAGTCAAAAAACCTAAGGAAGCTCTGATTGAATTTGGACGAAGCAGGTTATGCCGGAAATGTTTGAGAACAAGGCGAAGTCCTGGCCAATAGCAGGGCTATTGGCCAGGACTTCAACGCAGTTATCGGATATTTCAGGTATGAGATGCGAGTTCACGATTCGATCAGAGTTTCCCTAAGGAAGCTCTGATTGAATCTGGCACGAGCAGATTGTTGTGAAAAATTGTTCAGTTCAAGGCGCAAGCCGCACGTAATAGCAAGGCTATTGCGAAGGTTTGTAACGCAGAAATGGACAATTTTACGCCGCAAGATGCCGTGCCACGATTCGATCAGAGCTTCCCCAACTCGAATACAACCGTTAAACCTGATAGAACTGACAGCGGAAAACCAGAACCACTTATGCAATTGATTCGTTACCCACAAACCAGGCCGGACGAACACGCTCCACCAACCGTGCTCACCATCGGCAATTTTGATGGTCTGCACAAGGGCCATCATGCACTAATGGAACGCGTCAAGGCAGTGGCCGGAAAGCATCAATGGCGCTCGGCGGTGGTGACCATGCAGCCGCTGGCGGCCCAGTATTTTGGCGGCAAGCAGAACCTGACATTGCTGACACCCTTCAGGCAGAAATTCCGTCTGCTGGAAAACCTGGGCATGGACGCCGGCGTTTTTCTTAATTTCAATCATCGACTGGCACAGCTCTCGGCGGAGGACTTTGCCCGGGATATTCTTTTCGATGGCCTCGGCGCACGCCACATTGTGGTGGGTGATGATTTCCACTTTGGCAAAGACCGGCGGGGGGATTTTGATCTCCTGCAACGCCTGGCGTCCCAACGAGGCATTGAAGTGGAATCCATCCCCAGCGTTATGCACCAGGGCCAACGCATCAGCAGCTCACTAATCCGCCAGCAACTGAAAGCCGGTGATCTGGACACGGCCCGCGCCATGCTGGGGCGTCCCTTTTCCATCACCGGACGCGTGCGTCAGGGCCGACGCCTGGGGCGCGAACTGGGCATGCCCACCATCAATCTGGCGGTGCGTTCACCCCAACCACCGCTGCAGGGCGTTTATGCCGTGCAGGTGGCTTTGCCGGATGGCCGCGTGCTGCCGGGGGTCGCCAACCTGGGCACCAACCCCACCATCGCCTCGACCGGCGAACCCCGGCACCTGTTGGAAACGCACCTGTTTGATTTCGACGGCATGCTTTATGGTCAGCCGGTGGAAGTTATGTTTATGAAAAAGCTGCGAGATGAAGTAAAATTCGACGGTTTACCGGCCCTGAAAGCGCAGATGCACCGCGATGCGGAAAACGCCCGGGCCTTTCTTAAGGAAGCTCTGATTGAATCTGGCGCGAGCAGATTGTTGTGAAAAATTGTTCAGTTCAATGCGTAAGCCGCACGCAATAGCAAGCTATTGTGAAGGTTTGCAACGCAGAAATGGACGATTTGACGCCGCAAGATGCCGTGTCACGATTCAATCAGAGCTTCCCTAACCAGATGCCGCAGGAGGCTGTGGGTGACCGATAGCACCGAAAAGAACTACAAAGACACCTTGAACTTGCCCAAAACCCGCTTTGGCATGAAAGCCGGCCTGGCCCAGCGCGAACCGCAGTGGCTGAAGCAGTGGCACAAGGAACGCCTCTACGACCGACTGATGGAGCACACTGAAGGCCGCCCCCGGTTTATTCTGCACGACGGCCCCCCGTATGCCAACGGCTCCATCCACATGGGTCACGCCGTCAACAAGG